>JAGNRZ010000019.1 GCA_017988335.1 Ferruginibacter sp. | reverse complement strand
GCCTATGGCTATATATAAAGCTTCGTTAGTAGGAATAGTGGGAATAAACCCTGTAGCAATTTCTGCAAACGCAGGCTTTGCTAAAATCATTTCTACTAAAAAAGAAATAGCAACTATAGCTACTAAGCCAATAATAAAAGCTTCCATTTTACGAATACCAAGGCGTTGTAAAAACAGTAGTAAAAAAGTATCTAAAACAGTTATGCCTACGCCCCACACTAATGGTAAGCCTGTTAATAAATGTATGCCTATTGCCATGCCAAGCACTTCAGCTAAATCTGTGGCGGCTATTGCAATTTCTGCAAATATGTACAAAATAAAGTTCACAGCTTTTGGGTACGTTTCTCTATTGGCTTGTGCTAAATCTCTTCCTCTTACAATGCCCAGCCTAGCACAAAGTGCTTGTAGCAACTGTGCCATTAAGTTGCTCATTAGTAATACCCAAATTAATGAGTACCCAAACTTGCTGCCACCTGCTAAATCGGTAGCCCAATTTCCCGGATCCATATAGCCTACACTTATTAAATAAGCAGGACCTAAAAAGGAAAATATTTTTCGCCATCCTACTAATTTTTTTGTGGTGTCAACACTTTCGTGTACTTCACTTAGCGATGCTTCGTTGTGCTTACTCATAATATACAAATATGTTTTTTGCCACATGTTCACTTATAATGGTGGCTGCGTTTTTATCTACTTTTATTTCAATTGAATTATCGAAACTAAATTGTTGTATAATTTGAATGGCAGAGCCAATGCTAATTTTATAGTGCTTTAGCATAGCCAACATTTCTGCAGATTGGTTACTAACCGAACTTACTACCGCTTTCTTTTTTAAAGGCAATTGCAAAATGCTGTATTGCTTTATGGTAGGTATTTTTCCCATACTATCGGGTATTGGATCACCATGTGGATCAAAAGACGGGTTGCCTAAAAAATCATCTAACTTTTGTATTAATTCTTCGTTACTAATATGCTCTAATTCCTCGGCAATGGCATGTACTTTAGCCCAATCAAAACCTAGTTTTACGGTTAAAAAATATTCCCATAATCTATGTTTACGAATAATGGATAAGGCAATTTTTTTACCCATTTCAGTTAGCTTAAAGCCTTTATATTTTTCGTATTGTATAATTTTTTTAGTTTTTAACTTCTTCAGCATGTCAGTTACAGAAGCTGCCTTGGTTTGCAATTCTACAGCTAATGAATTAGTATTTACTAAGCCAGTGCCTTGTTGCAAGTGATAAATACACTTTATATGATTTTCTTCACTAATTGTTAATTTCATATCAACTAAAAATAAATTTAGACAAATCTAAAAATATTTTCTTAGATGAGCAAATCATATTAGATAGAATATAATCTCTGAATAACAATTCGTATGCTGAGTTTGTCGAAGTATTGTTTAAATTAGTGTAATAAAAAAAATCAAATGAAGCAAAAAGTAAGTTCAGGCTCTCCCTGGGAAGATATTGTAGGCTATAGCAGAGCAATACGAGTAGGTAATGTTGTAGAAGTAGCTGGTACAACAGCTATGGATGGTGATACATTAATTGGTAAAGGAGATATCTATACACAAACAGTTTATATTTTTAAAAAGATTGAAAATGCCTTACAACAAGTAGGGGCAACCCTTAAAGATGTAGTACGTACCAGAATGTATGTAACTCACATTGAGTTGTGGGAGCAGGTAGGTAAAGCACATGGCGAATTTTTTGCCAGCATAAAGCCTGTAGCTACCATGGTAGAAGTTAGTAGATTGATTAACGATGATTTATTAATAGAAATAGAAGTAACAGCAATAATTTCTTCAACAAATGTTGATTAATTGTGTATTAAGTACACAATAATTTAAAACACTGCTGTTTATACTAGAAAATGCCTTTATATTGCACCCTCAACAAAGAATTGATATTATGAGTTTTTCAAATTATGCCGTTCCTTATGCTGTTGATGAAAAATATGGTAAAAAAGTGGCCTACTTTTCAATGGAATTTGCAGTACACCAACCTCTTAAAATTTATAGTGGTGGTTTAGGTTTTTTAAGTGGCTCACACTTGCGTAGTGCCTACGAACTTCGCCAAAATTTAATAGGCATTGGTATTTTATGGAAGTTTGGATATTATGATCAGGCTAGAAATCCTGACCAAACATTGAATATACAATGGAACGAAAAAATATATAATTTTTTAGAAGATACTGGTATAAAATTTCAAATAGAAATACATGGTCATCCTGTTTGGGTAAAAGCTATGTACTTAAATCCTGAAACTTTTAAAAGTGCTCCATTATTTTTATTAAGTACAGATTTGCCTGAAAACGATTTTGTATCACAAACAATTACCCATCGCTTATACGATGCAAATGCAGCCACCAAAATTGCACAATTTATTTTGTTAGGTGTAGGTGGAGAAAAATTGGTTGAGTTATTAAATTTTAATCCTGAGTTATATCATTTAAATGAAGCACATGCCGTAAGTAGTGCATTTGCATTGTTAAAAAAATATGGTAATGTAGATGAGGTTAAAAAGCGTATGGTTTTTACCACACATACTCCTGAAGAGGCTGGTAACGAAAAGCATGACATTTATTTGTGTGAAAAAATGGGTTACTTCTGCGGTATGCCTCTAGAACAAGTACGAACTATTGCTGGCACTACAGATGATAAATTTAATCATTCGTTAGCTGCTTTGCGTTTTGCTAAATTAGCAAATGGGGTATCGCAATTACATGGCGAAGTAAGTAGAGAAATGTGGGGTAAATATTCTGGCATTTGTGAGATAAAGGCCATTACCAATGCCCAAAATTATAATTACTGGGCCGATAAGCAATTGTATCATTACATGAATGAAAAAAATGACATTGCATTTGACGACAGGAAAAAATATTTAAAGAAAAGAGCCTTTGAGTTAGTGGCTGATCAAAGCGGTAAAGTAATGAATAAAGATGTGTTTACCATTGTGTGGGCACGTAGGTTTGCAGGCTACAAAAGAGCAAGTTTTTTAACACAAAATGAAGAACGGTTTGAAAAATTATTAGCCAATACAAAATATCCTGTGCAAATAATTTGGGCTGGTAAGCCATACCCACTCGATCATCCAGCTATTGATGAATTTAATGAGTTAGTACAAATAAGTAAAAAATATAAAAATGTAGCAGTACTTACTGGCTATGAGTTGGCATTGAGCAAACGCTTAAAGCAAGCCTCGGATGTATGGTTAAATAACCCAAGAGTACCAAGAGAAGCAAGTGGCACAAGTGGTATGACGGCGGCTATGAATGGTGCTGTAAACTTTAGTACTAACGATGGTTGGATTTGTGAATTTATTAATCATGGTAATAATGGATTTGTAGTACCACCAGTTGAGTATGCTAAAATGAGTACACATGATCAAGATGAATATGATTTAGATCAATTGTACAACATACTAGAAAATCAAATTCTACCATTGTATTACGATAATTACGACTTGTGGCTACAGATAACTAAAAACGGAATGAGAGATGTTCGTTGGCAGTTTGATAGCAATAGAATGGCACAAGAGTACTATGAAATCTTGTATAGATAATATATTTATAACAATAGATTAGCCGCAAAGACTTTTTTCTTTGCGGTTTTTTTATTTCCACCTATAAAACATTTCTTACCAACCTTAATACATACTTTACCACTCATCCCCAATTTACTTTTGTAATAGTTTAAAACGTATCATCTTTAAGTGGTAATTAATTTACAATGAAACAGCTAACCGCTTTTATCGCATATTATCTATGTGCTTTTATTCTCTCTAATTTTAATGCTTCTCCACCAAGTTTATAGGTAATAATTGCAGAAAACTGCAATTGATTTGCAACAAAACATAAGCAAAGCTTAATAACGAAATGTTGTACAAGAGGGTGGCGATAATGCTAACGGTGGTATAAGCGGCTTGCTAGGCTTACAATTGTTGGAGCAAATAGGGAAGAAGAAGGAAGAGGAGAAGAAGTAATTGAGTAGTGTAGGGTTGACAACCTTTCAATGGTTGTCAACCATTTTTAGCTTAATCCTATAAAGGGTTTAAAAACCTTATAGGATTTTAATTTTAAAGATGATATTATTCTTTTACTTCTTTTTAACTGTATATAACCCCATTGTAAATTGCCATTTATTTTTTTCAGTATAGGCTTTGTTGCCAATTAAAAAAGTATCATCAAGTCGTATGTAAATCAACGTTTTTTCTAATTCTAAAGGAGGGTTTATTAATTGGTATTTAAAATCAGGTCGTTCACCATCTTTTGATAAATTACCCACCTTTTTTATTTTATAATTTTCTCCATTGTAATTTATAACCATACTTTCAATTATTTTTCCAATTTTTTTTAATTGTGCCGCAGCTTTTTTCACATCTTTACCTGCACCTACATAACTCATAAAAATTAATGGATTTACAAAATTAGAATCTATATCAAATCTATTATCTACACTAAGAGGCAATTTTACGGTTGAGTTGTAACTGCTAGTAGAATTGGGTCTTAAACTACCGTACAAATTTTTGCAGTAACTATTTGGTAGCTCATTATAAATTTTATTAAATGCTACGCTAAGCTCTTTTGCATAATTTTTGTCTTGAGCAACAGAGGTTTGTAAACTTCCAATGAGTAAAAACAGGAAAAATAATTTTTGTTTCATTTGTAAATTTTTAAATAAAATACAATACTATCTTAAATTAAGATTTATTAAAATACCCAATGTAGGGTATTTTAATTTTTTTTTATTGTAGTACATTTATTTGATAAAACTGTGTACGGATATAAAAACAGCCGATAAATTTGCAATATTATCTAAAATGAAATACTTATTTTTCCTTTCTGCCATTATTATACTATTCTCTTGTAATGATGATAATAGTTCAAAGTTCATGTCTATTACCCAAGCGGATAGCATTTTTTTAGATACTACTTGCAAAAACTATTTTATTACTGAACGAAAAACAATGGATGATGTAGAAACGTTGGATGTTGACACTATTAAAGTACTGTCCTTTAAAAAAAATACTTCCTCAGCAAAGGCTACATTGCATATTTCGGGCATAGTACAACCAGCTGCAGCTTTAGTTAAAACTAACCCATGGCGATATACAAGTAATATGAAATGGGAATTTGAAAAAAAAGATAATAGCTGGATTGGAAAACCTATAGAAGGTTGGATGAGAAATGATTAGACTATGAATATAAAAAATGTTCTCCTCCAAGATTTATAGTGCAGAAACCTTATGATATTAATTATTCCTCCATTTATCCGTTTCTTTGCAAAAAAAAGTAATGAATCAAATTATAGAAAAAGCAGAAGTACGCTGGGCGGATATTGACCCTAATTTTCATGTACTACATAGCAAATATTATGATTATTGTGCAAATGCCCGAATGCAAGTGCTACAAAAAAACGGAGTAACGATGCAGGCTATTCAGCAATATAATATTGGTCCTATTTTATTAAGAGAGGAATGTGTGTTTAAAAGAGAATTAAAATTTGGCGACGAAATTGAAATACGCATTAGCTTAAAAAGTACAGATGATACTTTTACTCGTTGGAGTTTTATAAATGAAATTTGGAAAAATGGCGATACCCTTGCTGCTATAATTACTGTTGATGGTGCATGGATGGATACAATAAAACGTAAAATTGCAGCACCGCCAGAAGAATTTAGAAAAGCATTTGAAGCTTTACCAAAAGCAACTAGTTAGGGTAAAAATAAAGCCCCGAAATTTTCGGGGCTTAAAAGGTATTGATGTTTGATATATTATCCTACAACAGTTACATTAACTGCATTCATTCCTTTTTTTCCTTCTTGCAATTCAAATTCTACTTTGTCGCCTTCTTTAATGTCGCCTCTTAATCCGCTTACATGTACAAATGTTTCTTTGTTAGAATCGTCATGCTTAATAAAACCGAAACCTTTTTCGCTGTTGAAAAACTTTACGGTGCCTTGTTGTGTGTTCATTTTAATTGTATTATTTTATTTAATGCCGCAAAGGTACTGTTTATTTATTGTAATGACTTATATATTTAACAACGCTACTAAAGCAAAAAGGCTGTACCGATGCCTATTGGTATGAAGATGAACGTATTGCGACGCAACGATGCTGCCACAAAGTACAAATGCTGGTAACAAAAAAGTTCAACTTTTGGGGTTGAACTTACTATTTGCATTACGATATATACTTTTTACGCCTCTTGCTGCATATAACTTTCAATAGGCTCACAAGTGCAAACCAAATTTCTATCGCCATGTGTATTGTTAACACGGCTTACACTTGGCCAAAATTTATTACCACTTACATAAGGCAAAGGATATGCTGCTTGTTCTCTACTATAACCATGTTTCCAATCGCTAGCACAAATAACTTGCTGTGTATGTGGTGCATTTTTTAATGGGTTGTCTAATTTATCGGCAACACCATCTTCAATAGCTTTAATTTCTTTTCGTATAGCTAGTAGTGCATCGCAAAAACGATCTAGCTCTGCTTTGTCTTCACTTTCTGTAGGCTCAATCATAATTGTACCAGCCACCGGAAAACTTAATGTAGGTGCATGAAAATTAAAATCCATTAAACGTTTTGCTACATCTTCTGCTTCAATACCTACACTTGCTTTAAAAGGACGTAAATCCACTATAAACTCATGAGCACAAGTACCATTTTTACCACTATATAAAATTTTATACTCGTTTTGCAATCTTGCCTTCATGTAGTTGGCATTTAAAATAGCGTACTCAGTACTTAACTTTAAACCTTTTGCACCAAGCATTTTTATATAGGCATAACTAATTAATAAAATACTTGCACTGCCGTAAGGTGCTGCACTAATGGTTGTGCCTTTACCTGGTAAGTATGGTGCTAATTTTTCATTAACACAAATTGGTCCCATACCTGGACCACCACCACCATGTGGTATAGCAAATGTTTTGTGTAAGTTTAAATGGCATACATCGGCACCAATATTGCCAGGGCTTGTTAAACCAACTTGTGCATTCATATTTGCACCATCCATATACACCATTCCGCCATTGTCGTGTATAAGTTGGCAAATTTCTTTTATGCTTTCTTCAAATACGCCGTGTGTACTTGGGTAGGTTACCATTAATCCTGCAAGTGTATCTTTATATTTTATAGCATTAGCTCTTAAATCTTCAACATCAATATTACCAGCTTCATCACATTTGGTAACTACTACTTTAAAACCAGCCATTACAGCACTTGCAGGGTTTGTACCATGTGCACTTATAGGAATTAGTATTACATTTCTATGTTGTTCATTTCTTGCTGCATGATAGCCCCTTATGGATAACAAGCCTGCATACTCACCTTGTGCACCACTATTAGGTTGTAAGCTTGTAGCTGCAAAGCCTGTAATATTACTTAACCAACTTTCTAATTCAGTAATTATTTGTTGGTAGCCTTGCCATTGGTTGCTAGGTGCAAATGGATGAATGTCATTAAACTCTGACCAGCTTACTGGTATTAATTGTGTTGCAGCATTCAACTTCATTGTACAACTACCAAGACTTATCATACTAGTATTTAAACTCAAATCTTTATTTTCTAAAGATTTAATATAACGTAGCATTTGGCTTTCGCTACGGTGAGTATTAAAAACTGGGTGTATTAAAAATTCACTAGTACGTGTAAGTGAAGATGGGATATGTGTAAGTGTATCTTCAAAATTTATTTCAAAAGCTACAGGGTCGGTATCGTTTTCAAAACTATTAATTACATCAAATAAATGGGTTGGTGTAGTCGTTTCATCCAAAGAAATACTAATGGTATTATCTGCACCATAAAAGAAATTAATTTGTTGTCTTTCTGCTTTTTCTTTTATTGCCGCTATATTATTTACTTTAACCGTAATAGTATCAAAGAAATTTTTATTGATTACTTCTACGCCACGTTGCTCCAAAGCATCTGCTAAAGATTGTGTTAATAAAGCAATACGTTTTGCAATAGTTTTTATACCATCTGCACCATGGTAAACAGCATACATAGCACTCATATTGGCTAATAAAGCTTGTGCTGTACAAATGTTACTGGTTGCCTTTTCTCTACGAATATGTTGCTCCCTTGTTTGCAATGCCATACGTAAACAACGGTTGCCTTGTGCATCAATACTTACACCTATTATTCTTCCGGGGATATTTCTTTTAAAATCATCTTTAGTTGCAAAAAAAGCAGCATGTGGGCCACCAAAGCCCATAGGTACTCCCAAGCGTTGTGCACTTCCAATAGCCACATCGGCACCCAACTCTCCTGGGGGTGTAAGTAGCGTAAGTGCCAACAAATCGGTAGCCATTATTACTTGTGCATTTACTGTATGTGCTGTGGCAATAAAATTTTTATAATCTTCTACGCTACCAATACTATTTGGATATTGTACTAATGCACCAAAATAAGTTTCATCTAATACAGCAGTTTTATAGTCGCCAAATACAACTTCAATTTTAATAGGTGTTGCTCTAGTTACAATAACTTCTTTAGTTTGTGCAAATGTGTTGTTATCTACAAAAAACTTAGGGGCGGTAATATGGTCGGTATCTTTATTTTTATGGTTAAATAGCATTGCCATAGCTTCTGCTGCTGCCGTGCCTTCATCAAGCAAACTAGCATTAGCAATGGGTAAGCCAGTTAAATCACTCACCATAGTTTGAAAGTTCAATAAACTCTCCAATCTCCCTTGTGCAATTTCGGCTTGGTAAGGAGTGTATTGTGTGTACCAGCCTGGGTTTTCGAAAATAGTACGTAAAATAACGCTGGGCACAATTGTACCATAATAGCCCTGACCAATGTAATTTTTATACACTTTATTAAGTGATGCTGTTTTTTTCAACTCCGTTAAATACTCAAACTCACTCATTGGTTGGCCAGTTGTTAATGGCTGCCCCAAACGAATACTTGCAGGTACAGTTTTTTCAATTAATTCATCAATACTTTTTGCACCAATGGTTTTAAGCATAGCTGCAGTTTCGGTTGCATTGGGGCCAATATGCCTGCCAATAAATTCGTTGTGTTGTTGTTCGAAAATTGTCATAAAAAGAAATAAATTTTTGTGTACCAAGCATTACACCATTAATCAACTTCATTGGCGTCGCACTCTTGTACAGTATATCTTAATTAAGCTTTTACCTAAGCGTATTTTAACGCCGCAAAGTTACAACAACACAACAAGATATTTGCCCAATATGTTTAGTACTTTTAACTTGTGGAAAACTGTATAACAAATACAACTAATGAGTAACTCAATTTTAAACAATTGGCAAAAAAAAGCTACTGAAAATCAAAAGCAGTACAAGCAATTTTTGCAAAAAGCCAATAAAAATAAAGTACTAAAAGCCTTGCCAACGTTGCATGATGAAGCATTTAGCCAAATTGATTGCCTGCAGTGTGGTAATTGTTGCAAGGGCTACTCACCCCGATTTAAAGTGCCAGATATTAAAAGAATAGCAAAGCACTTAAAAATGAAAGAAAGCGCTTTTATTGATACATATTTAAATTTAGATGCAGATGGGGATTATGTGGGCAAAACACAACCCTGCACTTTTTTAGGAGCAGATAATTATTGCAGTATTTACGAAGTACGCCCTAGCGATTGTGCTAGATTTCCTTATACCGACGAAGATGTGTTGTTAAAACGCCCTAACATTACCCTAAAAAATTCCACTTTTTGCCCAGCAGTATATTTTGTGTTGGAAAAATTGATGGGGGAGCAATAATATTTACCAAAGATTAATAGAATAAAGCTAGCCCATATTTTGTAATAAATTGGTTATATGTACAGTTATGTTCAAAAATGCACACTTATCTAAAACAAATAAAATGGCTTTTATTAGTTAACTATTTTGCAATTGGTTTTAAGCCCGTTTTTTCTCTGTAACTATAAATTTTATTATCCAGTTGTTAATTCGGCGTAGGCGGCATTTAGTGGTCTGTCGATGCCATTGCCTTTCCATTCTTCTGCACCGGGTATTGCAGTTGCTTTTAAAATTTCTTCTTTAGTTTTTCCTGCATCAATTTGGGCTTTAGTAAAGTCCAATACTTTTTGGAGGTAATTAGCAAATGCTTTTACATCATCTTTTTTTAATACTACATCATATCCATCTGTAGCATGCCCACATACAAAAGTTGTATCATCAGTAAAAGTAGTAGTTGCTTTATCTAAAACAGTAATCCAGCTTTTTATATTTGCCCCAGCCGTTTTATCAACATACGGATGACGACGATTAAAAAATAAATCGCCAAGGTGAACTATATTGGCTTTTTCAAAATGCACCAAGCTATCTCCATTGGTGTGCCCTGCTCCAAAGTAGTGAAGCGTTACTCTTTCTTTGCCAATTTTTTTGCTCCATTTATCGTTATAAGTCTCATTGGGGTAAAGCTGTTTATCTTCCGTTTTATTTTTTTTAGCAGCAGCCTCTTGATTTGTTTTTGAATTTTGATGAGCTACAACAGTACTTACCAAATCTTTAAAAGCTATGTTGCCACTGGTATGATCGCCGTGATGGTGAGTGTTTATTAACAGTTTAAATGCTTTGCTGGTTTTCTTTTTTACTTCAGCAATTAAATGAGCCGCAGTATCTGCAAATTGTGTGTCAACTACAATAATTCCTTTTTTATTTAGTTGAAAAAGAATAGTGCCGCCCTTTTCTGTAAAAATACCTGTGTTATCATTGAGCATGGTAACCTTCCATGGGTCAATATTTAACGCTGCAAATATTTTTTGTTGAGCAATAGTAAATGCAGCAATCGTAAAGGTTGTATTACGAATGAAGGAACGACGGTTCATAAGTTTAAAATTTAAGCCAATGAAAGTTACAACAATCTATGCTTTGTAGTGCAAAACATAATTAAAGATGCCCATTGATATATTGATGAACGTAATGCGACGCAACGATGATGCCATGAAAATATTAAGCTAGTAACCTAAATCTAATACTTAATTTTTTTCAAATTAGGAAAAGCAAACCAACTGGTAACTACTACACCTATGCTCATAACGCCGCCAAAAATAATAGCAGGAATGGCGCCCATATATTTACTGGTAATACCACTTTCAAATTGCCCAAGTTCGTTGCTGCTGTTTACAAAAATCATGTTAATGGCGGCCACTCTACCTCTAAGCTCATCGGGTGTTTGTAGTTGTGCAATAGTACCACGTACTACTACACTTATACCATCAAAAAAGCCTGCAATTAATAAGGCTAAAAAAGATAACCAATACACTTTGGCTAGACCAAACACTATAATGCAAATGCCAAACCCTGCAACAGCCATTATCATTTTTAATCCTTGCCTTTTCTTCATTGGAAATTTTAATAGAATGATAATGCTAACTAAACTACCCAAATCCATGGCAGCATTTAAAAATCCATAACCAATAGGACCTGTGTGTAAAACCTTTTCGGCAATTTCTGGCACAAAAGCTACAGCACCACCAAACAACACGGCAAATAAATCCAATGATATTACGCCCAGTAAATTTTTGTTATTATACACATAACTAAAACCATGTTTTATAGAAGTAAAAATATCTTCTTTACTATTTATTAAAACTGGCGGCTTTGGTAGTAATTGTAAAGCAAAAAATATGGCTATAATTATACACACTGCTGTTATAAAATAAGCATTTGAAATACCAATGGCTGCTATTAACAATCCACCTGCTGCATGCCCAATAATGGAAGAAATTAACCATGTAGATGAGTTGATAGAAATAGCTTTGGGCAGTTTTTCTTTAAGTACAACGGCTGGCAACATGCTATTGGCAGCAGGTCCTGCAAAAGAACGTATAATACCTGTGCAAAAAACAACCAACAAAATAATTGTTACTTTATTACTATTTGATAATTGTATGTTGGATAAACTAATAATAGCTAAAGTAATAGCACACAAAAAATAAAATGAGTATGCCCAAATTAAAATATTTTTTTTGTTGTGCCTGTCAATATAATGACCACTGTATAGTGCAGAAATTACTGCTGGTAAAAACTCTGCCAAGCCTACCATACCTACCATGTACGTATTTGATAGATGAAAAACTTGGTAAATTACAATGGTGGTAATCATACGAAGACCAAGCACAAAAAATAATCTTGCCCCAATAAAACTCCAAAATTCTTTAGGTAAGTTATTTATCATGCTATGGTAGTGTTAAATAATGTTGTCCATCATCATAGTCTTTATCTAGTGCCTCAATAATAACTTTTAAATGTTCATCATTCCCTAAAAAATCGGCATTACTAGCATCTACAAAAAGGGTTTTAATATTATGTTGTTTAATGTATTGTGTGTAGGTTTCTTGTAAGTTAAATAAATAATCGTTTGGAATGCCTTGCTCATATTCTCTATTACGCTTTTTAATATTTTCTTGTAATTTATTTACAGGAGTATGTAAGTAAATTAACATATCGGGTTGTACAATTTGCGGATTAATAATTTCAAATAATTTTTGGTACAATCTAAATTCTTCATCTGGCAAGTTAACTTTAGCAAATAGCAAGCATTTTGTAAACAGATAATCTGATACAGTGATGTTTTGAAACATATCTTTTGTTTGCAATAAATCTTTCAATTGCTTATATCGTTCTGCCATAAAAAACAACTCAAGTGGAAAAGCATATTGACCTGGGTTTTCGTAAAACTTGGGCAAAAAAGGATTGTCGGCAAATTCTTCTAAAATAAGCCTTGCATTAAAATATTTACTTAATAAGTGTGCTAATGTGGTTTTGCCAGCACCTATATTTCCTTCTATTGTAACAAAATTGTATTTCAAGATAATGTGCTAATGGTGAGCCACAGATTTCACAGATGTACACTGATAATTTAATTACAAGTGTACATTATTGCAAATGCGGCATTGTTTATTTGTATAATTACAAAAATAGTTGATACCGTTTTTTATTTGGTAGTTATTTTGGTTACGGCCAAATCATCTTTACAAATTGGTAATAATTGGTGGATAGTTTTTTGCAAAATAGGGTGTTTAAAGTTGGGAGATAGCTCATTTAATGGCGTAAGCACAAAGCGGCGGTGTTGTAATAAGGGATGAGGTACTACCAAATCTTTACTATTTATAATTTCTTTATTAAAAAAAAGAATGTCAATATCAATAATACGAGGAGCATTTTTAACTGTTCTTACCCTACCCATTTTTTGCTCAATAGCTAAAATATTTTGTAAGATTTCTGTAGCGTTGTGTTTAGATTTTACAATTAAAACTTGATTGATAAAATTAGGTTGATTTGTATTTCCCCAAGCGGCAGTTTCGTATAATGACGAAGCCCTTTGTATAACGCCAATGTGTTTAGCAATTAACATAAATGCTTTTTTTAGTTGTTTTACAGGTTGCTGTTGATTACTGCCAGTAAGCAAATACACATTATTCATGTTTCAAAAGTAAGGCTTTGTATAAAATTTTTTAAAACGAGTTTTTACCGATAGTTTTACAACTTTAAAAGTGTGTTATGCAAAAATATAGTCAGGCAAGGGCCATGTTTGCTATTACTAAAGCTAGTTTACGGGCAATGTTACGTAGTCCATCTTCAATAATTTTTAGCATATTGGTTCCTTTTATTTTTATATTAGTTTTTGGTTTTATTGGCGATAATGGTGGAATGCCGGTTTATAAAATTGCTATTGATAAAGATTGCGACACAACTAATGCCTTGTATGATTCTATAAAAACTAGTAGTAGATTTAAAATTGTACACTTTAAAGATTCGGCTGAGTATGAAACAAATTTGACAAAAGGAAGATTAGCAGGAGTTTTAAAGATTACCAAGTTGCAAACAGATACACCTTCTTTTAATTATACTGTTAAATCTTCAACTGCAAGTGGAGACAAATGGCCTCAGATATACACTTTATTAAATGTTATGTCTAACAAAATAAGTGATATTAGATATGAAGGAAGACCTACTTACGCTAAAAAAGATTTTCAATATGAAAGAGATATTAAAACGGTTAGGGATTATAAAACTATTGATTTTATTTTGCCAGGTCAATTAGGGTTTTCGTTATTAAGTACAGGAGTATTTGGAGTAGCATTTATGTTTTTTGGACTAAGAAATACTTTAGTGCTCAAGCGGTTTTTTGCAACACCTATTAGTCGTACACATATAGTATTAGGGGAGGGTTTATCAAGAGTAATATTTCAAATGATTACGGCGGTTGTAATTATATTAGTAGGGAGATTTTACTTTGGCTTTACGTTGGTGAATGGTGTACAAACATTATTTGAAATGTTGTTTTTAAGTTTTATTGGGTTGTTATTATTTATGGGTTTTGGTTTTATTATTAGCGGATTAGCCAAAACAGATAGCACTATTCCACCGCTAGCTAATTTAGTAACATTGCCACAATTTTTACTAGGCGGTACTTTTTTTAGTGTAGAGGCTTTTCCTAAATGGTTGCAGCCCATATCAAAGGCAATGCCGCTAACGCATTTAAATACAGCTATGAGGGCTGTAGCTTTTGAGGGACAAAATTTGTGGGAGGTACGAAATGAAATTGGATTTATTTTGATTTGGATGGTTATTGTTTATGTGGTGGCTATTAAAGTATTTAAGTGGGAGTAGGTTAAGTATATAAAGTAAATTAAGTTATGAAGTATTTGAAGTTTTTTTTATTGAATGTAATAGTGTTTGGGAGTTTATTTTTTTTAATCTCTTTATTGTTTCCTTCTACGGTTGGGGTTTCTAAATCTATATCCATTAATAGTGCTAAAAGTAAAGTAGCTACTACAATTGCCGCTTTTGATACTTGGAATGTATATACTGGCAAACAAAATAATATTTTAGTACAAACAGATAGCTTGGTTAAAGTAGAGCATAATACTGGTAATGAAAATTTACAGTCTGTTTTTATTATTGAAGGAGAAAATACTGTAAATGTGAGTTGGGGTTTACAGCAAAAATTAAAATGGTACAATCCTATTCAAAAATTTGCGGCTATGGTAAAAGAAAAAACTTGGATTGCTGGTATGGATAGCTCACTAAATAAATTAAAAATTATTTGTGAGAAGTAAGCCACTTTGCCACAGATACTTCGGCAGGCTCAGTACACAGATTAACACAAATTCATAATAAAAAATCATACTTAATCATAAACATCTGCGTCATCAGCGTTCCAATCTAATCAGGGAAACTTATTTTACCCATACTCACCACAGGCATTCCATTTATACCTTGCTGCAAATAACTACCATCTCCACAAATACATTCGTTGGCTAAAACTGCAAAAAGCACAGCCTCTTTAGCATCTGGATTAATTTCTAAATCGGTAGTAGTTTTAAAAACAAATTGCGGTAGCGCATTTTGTATATGCTGCATTAGCAAAGGGTTGTGCATACCGCCGCCACTACTGTAGATAGTATAGTTTTTTTGAGGATTGGTTGATTTTTTTATTGCATCTACAATAGTATCGGCAGTAAATTTATTTAATGTAGCCATGGTATCTTCTACACTAATATTTTGTGTGGCAGATTTTTCTTTTGCTAGTTTTAGATAACCAAAATTAAACAGTTCTGGCCCTGTAGTTTTTGGAAATGAATTTTTAAAAAAATTATTTTGATTTAAGGCTTTTAATAACTCTTCATTTATTGTGCCTTTTAAAGCAATGGCAGCATTTTCATCAAAATGGTTATCGGGAAAATTTTGTTGAGTTAAAGCATCCATTAATGTGTTGCCTGGTCCAGTATCAGTGCTAAAAATCTCGGCACTATTCATACTACCTGGTAAAAAAGTAAAGTTTGCAATGCCGCCAATGTTTAATAAAATTCTATCTTCTCCTTGTTTGCCTAAAATTAAGTAATCGCCATAAACCGCTAGTGGTGCACCCTCGCCACCAGCAGCAATATGTTTTTGTCTAAAATCACTTACTGTAATTATACCTGTAGCCACGGCTAAATGATCGCCGTCACCAATTTGTAAAGTAGCATTACTAAATTTATTTTGTTGGTGTAAACTTTTTGGAGCATGGTAAATGGTTTGCCCATGGCTAGCAATACAATCAATTTCAGTAGCAGCAACATTCCATTTTTGTAATAACGAATTAATAATATAAGCATGTTGTACAGCAATGTAAGGATTAAGCAAGGTTAGCTTTTCTAAATCAACATTCTTTTTGCTGAAAATAGTTTTTACTTCATTTTTAAAATCATCGTCAAAGCTTACCGTTTCAAACTGTGTTAACTTAATTTTTGTAGTTAAACCCCGCCCTTCAATTTCATAAAGGGCAACATCCAACCCATCAAGCGATGTGCCACTCATTAAACCAATAATTTTACGCATTGGCTTGGTTGAAATATAGTATAATTTGTCAATATTATGCTTCATGATTATTTTTTATAAAAGATAAATTTCTTTTTATTCCACTAAACTTTGTTCGTTTTATAGCGCTGTTTTTAAAAATAGTTCTAAAACTTTCTTCAGTTAATTCTTCCCAATCATTGGTTGTAAAATTTAAAATTTGAGGTATAGGTGTAAAGTTTATTTCTTTAGTAGGAGATGAAAAGCGGTTCCATGGGCATACATCTTGGCATACATCACAGCCAAACATCCAGTTATCAAATTTACCTTGTAAGCCATCGGGCAATAACCCATCTTTTAATTCAATGGTATAATATGAAATACATTTACTTCCATCTACAACTTTATTAGGTAAAATAGCATTGGTAGGGCAACTATCAATGCACTTAGTACAAGTGCCACAAAAATCTTTTACTAAAGCATTATCATATTCTAATGGTAAATCAACAATTAAAGTAGCAATAAAAAAGTAGGATCCACTTTGTTTATTTATTAAATTTCCGTTTTTGCCAATCCAGCCTAATCCACTTTTTTGAGCCCAACTTCTTTCTAAAACAGGGGCACTATCCACAAAGCCTCTGCCATTTATTTCGCCAACTTCTTGCTTTAATAAAAGCAATAACTCTTTCAACTTATTTCTTATTACTCCGTGATAATCATTTCCATAAGCATATTTTGAAATTTTTGGAGCAGCAGTATTTTGTTGTTGAGTGGGGAAATAATTAAGTAATAGTGTAATAACAGATTTTGCATTGGGTACTAATTTGGTAGGGTCAACCCGTAAGTCAAAGTAATCTTCCATGTATTGCATTGTGCCATGCATACCCTTATTTAGCCATTGTTCTAAACGTTTAGCATCTTCATTTAAAAATTGAGCTTTAGCAATACAACAGTAATTAAAGCCTAATAATTGGCTTTGTTGTTTAATGAAATTTGTGTACTGTGTGGTATTCATTTTTTGTTTTAAGCAAAGTGCTTTTTTGCTAATTATCTTCTAAATGTAGTTTGTGAAAAAAGCGATGAATAACAGGAGAAAGCACAATGCCAATTGTGCTAATAAAAGTAACGCCACTAAATAAGGCATAAAGAGAGGCAAATACTTTAGCCGTTTTACTTAGTATAATATGATTATCAATCACAGGGCCCATTCCACTAAGTATCATTGAAGCATTCAATAAACTGTCGTACCAATCAAATTGGGGTACAGTAAGTTTATATCCAATAACACCTATTGCTAGGCTAATAAAAAGTATAAGTGTCGCAAAAAAAATATTCTTTTTAATACGGCGTATATAAATTTCCTTAGAAGCTAAAGGTTGTCTTTTGTGTTCGTACATAAAAACATTTGTATAAAAATACAAAAGCCCTGTTACTAAACAGAGCTTTTACACATGATATTAATCTTTTTTAAAAATTTATTTCGTAACCTACAGTGCCAACTAACTCAAAGTAACCAAAGTTGTGGTTTACTTTACCCTTGTCAACAGCTAATGAATTTGTATAATTGGCAAAGCCAGTTTTAGCAGTACCTTCTAAAAACCATTTTTTTGAAAAATACCATCTACCACCACCTTCTACACCAAGGCAATAACCAGCAATATGAAATCTGTTATCAATTCTCTTTCCACTTAAGGTAATATCAGTTTTAGGAATTACAATGCCTACACCAGCTTTCCATAGCAAAGAAAATTGAGGCCTATTATTTTTTGATTTTAAAGTATGCTGACTCACATAATTTATTTGATAAAAATTTGCCCCATTTGTATGTTCAAAGTGCATATTATGACCAGTAAATGCAGTGTCTTTATCAAAATAAGTACTACCAATATAGCCTTTGGCTCTTAATTTTTGATTATCATAAACGATATATTTAGTATGGTCAAAATTTAATTCAATGGCTTTACTTTTACTTTTATCTAAATAAAACCCAATGCGATAATTGTATTGTGGCACACTAATTTCTATTGGATTTTTGAAAATAGCATCTAAGTCGTTTCTATCATGTGCTACAGCTTTATAAATAGTATAGTTGTGTACTACACCATTTACGCTAGTATTAAAATGAATGTTACTTTTTGTGTACCACTCTGTATTATAGCCCCACTGTAAATACATTCCAGTAAAGAGTTTTTTACTTTTTTGAGCAAAGGATAAAAATGTAACTTGTAATAACAAAAAGGTGATAAAATATTTAGCCATATTAATCTTATAGATTTAGGTCTTTATTATAAATCGGTGCAAATTTAGTTGATTTTATCTTTAAATATTGTGTGCCTAAAAAACTGCTATAATAGCATATAAGTATTGTGCAAACTGAATTTGCGGCAGCAATACAAGCTGTTTAGTGCCATTATTGCCGCTTTTTTTTAATGGATACTTTTTTGCAATAACTAATGTAAATTACAAAGTATGAGTTTACAAAATTTAACCATAAAGTCTCAAGAAATTTTGCAACAAGCCCAGCAATTGGCTTTTAGCGAAAATCATTCTTTTATTGAAACAGAGCATATTTTGCAAGCTTTGTTAAATGATAAAGATTCTGCAATAGATTTCTTACTCAAAAAAAATAATGTAAATGTTGGTTATGTTGAAGAAAAATTAAAACTAGCCATTTCTAAATTGCCTAAAACAACTGGCAGTAATGCTGCACAGGCATGGAGTAGAGAAGCTAATAATGCAGTGCTAAGATCATCATCTACCTTAAAAACATTTAATGATGAGTTTGTAAGTGTTGAACATTTATTATTATCAATTTTATCAGCTAATGATACTACGGCTAAAATTTTAAAAGATGCTGGCTTAACCGAAAAAGGATTAATTGCGGCCATAAAAGAATTACGGAAAGGGGCTACTGTTTCTTCACAAACATCTGATAACACTTACAATGCTTTAAATAAGTACGCCAAAAATTTAAATGAAATGGCAAGGGCAGGTAAGCTTGATCCTGTAATTGGAAGAGATGAAGAAATAAGAAGAACATTACATATTTTAAGTAGAAGAAGTAAAAACAATCCAATTTTAGTGGGAGAACCCGGCGTAGGTAAAACCGCCATAGCAGAAGGTTTGGCAATGCGTATTGTAAATGGCGATGTGCCAGAAAATTTAAAAAGCAAAATTATTTATGCTTTAGATATGGGGCAATTAATTGCAGGTGCCAAATACAAAGGTGAGTTTGAAGAAAGATTAAAAGCAGTAATAAAAGAAGTTACCAGCGGCGATGGGGAAATAATTTTATTTATAGATGAAATACATACACTTGTTGGTGCAGGTGGTGGTGATGGTGCTATGGATGCTGCAAATATTTTAAAGCCTGCATTGGCTAGAGGTGAGTTAAGAGCTATTGGTGCTACTACATTAACCGAGTATCAAAAGTTTTTTGAAAAAGATAAAGCTTTGGAAAGAAGATTTCAAAGAGTACTCATTGACGAGCCAGCAGTTGATGATGCTATTTCAATATTACGTGGCTTAAAAGATAGATACGAAACTTACCATCATGTTCGTATTAAAGATGAAGCTATAATTGCTGCTGTCGAATTATCTCACCGTTATATTACCGATAGATTTTTACCCGATAAAGCTATTGATTTAATTGATGAAAGCGCTGCTAAGCTTAGGTTAGAGATAAATAGTATGCCAGAAGAATTGGATACATTAGAAAGGCAAATTCGCCAATTGGAAATTGAAAGAGAGGCTATAAAAAGAGAAAATGATGAGGAAAAATTAAAAGAACTAAATACAGAAATTGCTAATCTTAGTGTACAACGAGATACCTATAAAGCCAAGTGGGCAACAGAAAAAGAGCTTGTAGAAAAAGTGCAAACAGCTAAAGCCGAAATTGAAAGCCTAAAACAAAAAGCCGATCAGGCAGAGCGTAATGGCGAATATGGTTTAGTGGCAGAAATTAGATATGGCAAAGTAAAAGAGCAAGAAAAAATTGTAGCCGATATAACTGCACAACTAAGTGATTCTACTGAACAACGTTTATTAAAGGAAGAAGTTGATGCAGAAGATATTGCTGAGAATGTAGCAAAATCTACTGGAATACCTGTTACTAAAATGTTGCAAAGCGAAAAAGAAAAGCTGTTGAATTTAGAAGATGAATTGCACAAAAGGGTAGTAGGGCAAGATGAAGCTATTGAAGCCGTAAGCGATGCCATACGTAGAAGCAGAGCTGGTTTGCAAGATCCTAGAAAACCAATTGGTTCATTTATATTTTTAGGTACAACTGGTGTGGGTAAAACTGAGTTAGCTAAAGCTTTAGCCGAATATTTATTTGCTGATGAAAGTATGATGACTAGAATTGACATGAGTGAGTATCAAGAAAAACATAGCGTAAGTAGGTTAGTAGGGGCTCCTCCAGGCTACGTAGGGTACGATGAAGGAGGGCAGTTAACGGAGGCTGTTAGACGAAAACCTTATAGTGTGGTTTTGTTTGATGAAATTGAAAAAGCACATCCTGATGTATTTAATATTTTGCTACAAGTATTAGATGATGGAAGGTTAACAGATAACAAAGGAAGGGTGGTTAATTTTAAGAACACAATTATTATTATGACGAGTAATATGGGTAGCCAAATTATTCAAGAAAACTTTGAAATGATTAATGAAAAAAATAAGGATGAAATTGTAAAGGGCACAAAGGCTGAAGTTATGAATTTGCTTAAGGAAACAATTAGACCTGAATTTTTAAATAGAATTGATGAAATAATAATGTTTCAACCCTTGCTTAAAAAAGAAATTACAGGTATTATTAAAATACAATTAGAGGAATTAAGAAAGCTAGTAGCCCAAAGTGGAATTAATTTAAAGTTTAGCGATTATGCTATAAATTATTTAGCAGAACATGGTTACGACCCACAATTTGGAGCAAGGCCTTTAAAAAGATTAATTCAAAAGGAAATAGTTAATCAATTAAGTAAAAAAATACTATCTGGAGATATTGACAAAAATAAAACGGTTCTAATTGATGTTTTTGATAATGATGTAGTATTTATTAATGAAAAGGTATAAATTTTACACAAAATCTACAGTAAATTGGCTAACATAAGTTTTTGTAACTATCTTTAGCCGATAAGTATTAAAATTTTATAAATATATAATATGGCAATGAAACCGAAAGAAGTGGTTGAGGTAATTCCTACTAAAGATATTTTTGTAGGAAACCCTAAAGCTGAAGTTACATTAATGGAGTTTGGTGAATATGAAAATGAAGATTGTGCAAAAGCTAATGAGATAGTTAAGAAGCTTTTAGAAGATTTTGACGGAAAAATCAGGTTCAATTTTAGACATTTTCCATTAACTAAAGTGCATCAACGTAGTATGAAGGCTGGTGAAGCTTCAATTGCTGCAGCACAAAGTGGTAAGTTTTGGGAAATGCACAATATTCTTTTTCAAAATAGAAGAACATTGGGCACTACTAGTTTAAAACTATACTCTAAAGAAGCTGGGGTAGAAAATAAACACTTTTTAGATGATTTATTAAACTCTACTTATGGCTGGCATGTTATGAGTGATTACCAAGAAGGAGTTGATAAAGGAGTAAAAGAAATTCCTGCGTTTTTTGTAAATGGCGAAATGATACAAGGTAAGCCTACTTACGATAATATTAGCAAAGGCATTGAAGCTGCTTTAAAAAAAGTAAAGAAAAAAGCTCCTGTAAAACAAAGAGCTTAAAAATTAGCATCTTGTATTTGGTAAATATTTGTAGCACAAGTACCATCTATATATTTTACAGTAAAACAATCTTTGCTTGTTTCTTTTTTACAAGAAATTAAGAATACACTAAGTGTTAAAATTGATAATATTCTTTTCATATAATTAAAGACAGCCTGTGCTTAATTTTCGCTGTATAAAAAAAGGTTAACTTTTATATGTTAACCTTTTTTTAATATTCAATTTTAATTTATTGCATTTTAAATGTTTCCAAAAATTTAGTAGTAAAATTGCCTTTAATAAAATCTTCGTTTTTCATTAATTGCTGATGAAAAGGAATAGTAGTTTTTACACCTTCAATAACATACTCACTTAAAGCTCTGCTCATGGTATTTATGGCTTCTTCCCTTGTTCTAGCTACTGTAATAATTTTTGCAATCATACTATCGTAGTATGGAGGTATTACATAACCACTATACACATGGCTATCTATACGTACGCCATGCCCACCGGGTTGATGTAATACGGTTATTTTTCCCGGGCTTGGTCTAAAATCGTTGTAAGGGTCTTCTGCATTTATCCTACATTCAATAGCACACATAGTAGGTACGTAATGATTGCCACTTACTTTTTCGCCAGCGGCAATTTTTATTTGTTCTTTAATTAAATCAAAATTTATAACCTCCTCTGTAACGCAATGCTCTACTTGAATACGAGTATTCATTTCCATAAAGTAAAAATTGCGATGCTTATCTACTAAAAACTCTATTGTGCCTACTCCTTCGTAATTAATAGATTGGCAGGCTTTAACGGCAGCTTCACCCATACGTTGGCGTAAATCATCGGTCATAAATGGCGAAGGGCTTTCTTCTACCAATTTTTGATGCCTACGTTGTATGCTGCAATCTCTTTCACTTAAATGGCTAGCATTACCGTATTGGTCGCCGGCAACTTGTATTTCTATATGGCGTGGCTCCTCCACAAATTTTTCCATATAAATACCATCATTTTTAAAAGATGCAGCAGCTTCGGCTTTTGCGTTATCGTAGTTCTTTTCTATTTCACTTTCTTCCCAAACCACTCTCATACCTTTACCACCACCACCAGCAGTTGCTTTTAATATTACAGGGTATCCAATTTCTTTGGCTGATTTTTTGGCATGTTCTACACTCTCCAGCAACCCTTCTACACCCGGCACTACAGGCACTCCAGCTTTTATCATGGTTTCTTTGGCAGTAACTTTATCTCCCATAGCATCAATCATTTCTGGCGTAGGACCAATAAATTTTATACCATGGTCGCCACAAATTTTGGCAAATTTGCTATTCTCTGCTAAAAATCCGTAGCCAGGATGTACAGCATCTGCATTAGTAATTTCACAAGCCGCCATTATGTGGGCTATATTTAAATAGCTATCTGCACTAGCAGGTTTACCAATGCAAACAGCTTCGTCTGCAAATCGTACATGTAAACTATCTTTATCAGCAGTGGAATAAACAGCAACTGTTTTAATACCCATTTCCTTGCAGGTACGTATAATACGCAATGCAATTTCTCCACGGTTGGCAATTAATATTTTTTTAAACATTGGTTAATGTGATAATGTGCTGATTTGCTAATGTGCTAATAGCAAAACAGCATGTTAAAAATAAAAAAACTCATAAAATAACTTAAAGGGTTTTTCCGGTTAGAGGTACCCAAAATGGCATTTATTATTTTTTGAATTTCAGTTAATTTATCATTTAAATGACTACAATTTGGAAATTGATTTGCATATTCACAAAGTGTTAGCCAATATTGAACCTCATCTGCTTCTTTTGCAGCAATTTTAATTTTATGAATAAAATCGGCTTTGCTTTCACAATTTTGAGCTTCCATTGCATTAGCTCCAATAGATGTTGCAGAACGTAATAATTGTTTGCTAATAATGAATTTTTTATTTGTATCAAGCAATTCACAATAATCTATAACTAATAAAGAAAATTCAATCGTCTTTTTTAAAATTGGATTATTATCAATTAATTCTTTTTGCATAAAAAATGTTACTTAAAAATAGAATTATGCTTGCTAAAATATTAGCACATTAGCAAATTATCACATTAGCTAATTGTTACGAAGGATCAACAAGAAATAAAGGTTGGTCATACTCAACAGGTGTAGCATCATCTACCAAAACCTTTACAATTTTACCTTTTACTTCGCTTTCAATTTCGTTAAAAAGCTTCATGGCTTCAATAATGCAAACCACTTTTCCATTGCTAACATCATCTCCTACATTTACAAATTGAGGTTTACCTGGCCCAGCAGCTCTATAAAATGTGCCAATCATTGGGCTTTTTATAGTAACTAAATTATCAGCTTTAGGTTCCTCAGCAGCTTTTGTAGCCACAGGTGGTGGAATAGGAATACTAGGAGTAGCAGCAGTTTGTGCAGGTGCTTGGTAACTAGTAGCCCCAGCAATAATAGGTCTTGGGTCTTTTTTTTGCTTTACTGTAATTTTTACTCCGTCTTCTTCAATGGTAATTTCACCAATGTTAGTTTTGTTGATGAGCTTTACTAATTCTTGAATTTGTTTAATGTCCATAATAAAATTAGTTGTTTGGTTAATGTGGAGGGCAACAGTCTGCTAAGGTATAGGGATTAATTAAAACATAAAAATTAAAAATTATAAAAATGGCTTTTTTTGCTCAAAAATCAACAAAAAATGTACAAAATCGGTTAAAAAATGCCAAAAATCAATAAAAATAGCTAAAATTAAAAATGGATAACTGTTCTCACAATTATCCATTTTTTATTAAAAAATTATTAAATAGTTAATTATTCTTTTACTCTTTCCACATATTCACCAGTTTTTGCATTTACTCTAATTAACTCACCTTCATTTACAAATAAAGGAACGTTAACAGTAGCACCAGTTTCAACAGTGGCTGGTTTAAGTGTTTTTGTAGCCGTATCGCCTCTCATGCCAGGCTCACTATAAGTAACTAATAATACAATTTTGTCTGGTAACTCAACAGCCATAGGCTGCTCAGTTTCGCCATTTATACTTACTGTAACCTCTTGTCCATCTTTTAAAAATCTTGGAGCATCTACCATAGTTTCTGGTACTGTAATTTGCTCAAAAGTTTCTGTATCCATAAAACTGTATCCTGTATCGTCTTTATATAAGTACTGATACGTCTTTTTTTCTACTCTAACTGGGTAAATGGTTTCACCACTATTCCAAGTTAATTCAATAGTACGAGTATTATCTACCCCTTTTAATTTAGCCCAAACTTTAGCCGCAGCTCTAGCGGTTTTATTTTGCCCAAATTCAATAACGCTATACAAACTACCATCTACTTTAATGATTAGTCCTGAACGCATATCTGCTGTAGTAGCCATTGTGTAAAATTTTAGGCTGCAAAAGTAGGGTAAAATTTTTGGTTTTGGGGCTGTGTGCTTAAGATATTCTATTAATCTAATATCTGGCTATCCGTTACAAGCTACGTTGCACTTCGCTTTTCACTACTATCCAGCAGCCATTGGCCAATACATCTTTTCTCAACAATTTAAGCAGTCTTCTTTTAGCATAGCACAATCCTTTCTGTGTTTCTGTGGCAATAAAAATCCATTTTATATCTTTGAAATAAAAATTGAAAAAATTACTCTTTTTACTCTCTTTTATTTTTGTTGCAATTATAGGCTTTGCCCAGCAAGATACTTCTCTTATTTATTTACGTTTTCCCACTATTCCGCCCTTTAAGTTAACCAAAGTACCCGATAGCACTGTATTTACCAAGGATAATTTGGCAAAGAAAAAGCCTACTATAATAATGGTATTTAGCCCCGATTGTGAGCATTGTCAAGAAATGACAAAGCAAATAACAGCCAATATTAAGCTATTTAAAAAAGCACAAATAGTAATGGCTACACCACTTGAGTTTAGCTACGTAAAAAGGTTTTATAATGAGTATAAAATTGCCAATTACCCCACTATTACTATGGGTAGAGACCCTGGCTATTTTTTAGGCACATTTTATAAAGTACGAAGTTTTCCAGCCATATTTATTTACAACAAAAAAGGCAATTTGGTAAACTGGTTTTCTGGAGAGGTGGAGTTAAAGAAGATTGTAGATTCTTACTGATTACACTAATTAAGACGAATTACACGAATTCTTTACAAAAAATTTTGGTGAAATTAGCGTCAATTTGTGTAATTCGTGGCAAAATCAATTCGTAGAATTCAATACCTTTGCATCTCAAATAAATCATCACATTTAAATAAATAAAAAACATGAAAGTAACTGTTGTAGGAGCTGGTGCTGTTGGCGCTACCTGTGCCGATAATATTGCCCGTAAAGAACTTTGTAGCGAATTGGTTTTAGTTGACATTAAAGAAGGCGTTGCCGAAGGTAAAGCCATGGATTTAATGCAAACCTGTACCTTATTAGGTTTTGATACCAAGGTAATAGGCAGCACAAATGATTATGCTAAAACAGCTGGTACAGATGTAGCTGTAATTACAAGTGGTATTCCTCGTAAACCAGGCATGACAAGGGAAGAGCTTATTGGCATAAACGCAGGAATAGTAAAAACAGTTACACAAAATATATTGCAACATAGCCCTAATGCTATTATTATTATTATTAGCAACCCAATGGATACTATGACGTACTTAGCATTAAAACAAAGTGGCTTATCCAAAAACAGAATTATAGGTATGGGTGGTATTTTAGATAGCAGCCGTTTTAAATATTATTTAAGCACTGCAATGAATGTACCTGCAACCGATTTACAAGGTTTTGTAATTGGTGGTCATGGCGATACAACAATGATACCTTTAACTCGTTTTGCAACTTACCAAGGTGTGCCCGTAGCTAATTATTTAGATGCAGATACATTAAAAAAAGTAGCAGCCGATACAATGGTGGGTGGTGCTACTTTAACAGGCTTATTAGGCACTAGTGCTTGGTATGCACCGGGTGCAGCAGGAGCTGCATTGGTAGAAGCTATTGTAAGAGACGAAAAGAAATTGTTTACTTGCTGTGTAAGCCTAGAGGGTGAGTACGGCCAAAATGATATTTGCCTTGGCGTACCTGTGGTGATTGGAAAAAACGGCTGGGAAAAAATTGTTGATTACAAATTAAATGAAGAAGAAGCAGCTGCCTTTGCAAAAAGTGCAGATGCTGTGAGAAGTATGAATAGTGTGTTGAGTACTCTATAGTATTATATAAAATTATATTTAAAAGCTAAGCACACTGCTTAGCTTTTTTGCTTTAATTTTTTGTACTTTTAATATTCAAAACTATAGCTAAGTGCAACTATTCAAAAAAATAGTTCTTTCAATATTTTTACTATTGTGGTGTACTTTCTCCCAAGCACAGTTACTAATATCATCTACAGATAATGCTACTTTATTAGCCCAGCAACTAGTAGGTAATGGCGTTACTATTAGCAACGCCACATTTACAGGCAATAGATTTATGGCAGGGTTATTTAATAATTTAGGAGGTAATAATATTGGAATTGACAGTGGTATTGTACTTACTAATGGTATAGCTGCTTCAACGGTTTTTCCTACAGTAACTATTGGTGTAAATGGAGATGGTATTACGCCAGCTATTAATGCTAATGCTCACAAAGAATGGTTTTCTCAAGGTGATGCTGACTTGTCTATTCTATTGAATGGAGCTCAGACTAACGATGCTTGTGTACTTGAGTTTGATTTTGTGCCTTTAGGGGATAGTATAAAATTTAAATATGTTTTTAGTTCAGAGGAATATCCGGAATATGCATGTGGTGGTTTTAATGATGCTTTTGCGTTTTTTATTTCCGGACCTGGAATACTAGGCTTAAAAAATATTGCATTAGTTCCAGGTACTAATTTACCAGTTACTATCGATAATATAAATGATGTGTTAAACTGTGGATTATTTCCTCAATATTATATTGATAATGCAACCAATACCCTGTTTACACATAATGGTCATACTACAGTGTTAACGGCTCTTGAGAGAGTAAGACCATGCCAAACTTATCATTTAAAATTAGTAATCGCAGATGTTGGAGATGCCGATTTTGATAGTGGTGTTTTTTTAGAAGCTAAAAGTTTATCTTCTACTCCGGTTAGATTAAGTAATCAAACACAAACTGATCCTCAAGGTAATAGTTATATAGTAGAAGGTTGTACAGCAGGTTCATTTAAAGTAAAAAGACCAGTAGCAGACCCATCTCCTTTAGATATAAGCCTAATTTTTGGGGGCAATGTTGTTAACGGTGTAGATGTACAATTAATTCCTTCGGTGGTTACAATACCAGCCAATCAAGCAGAAATAGTAGTAGATGTAATACCTATTGTTGATAATACACCTGAAGGAATTGAACAACTAAAAATTTACGCATTACCAGGCTCAGCTTGTGCTGTAACTTCAGTTACAGATAGTGCCGTTATTCAAATAAGAGATTATGATATTTTAGGCATTACACCAGATACTGCAAGAATTTGTAAAGGCACTGCTTTGCCATTAATTGCTAGTGCAGGTTATGCAACTTATCAGTGGGAAGCTAATACAACTTTAAGTAGTACTGTTATTCGTACCCCTATTGCTACACCTGTTGATAGTGCTACCAAATATATTTGTACGGCAAATATTGGTACTTGTAATGCCAAAGACTCATCTTACATAGTTTTAAAATTACTTGATTTTGTAAGTAAGCAAGATGTT
The DNA here is from genome assembly GCA_017988335.1 of Ferruginibacter sp. Lineage (GTDB taxonomy): Bacteria > Bacteroidota > Bacteroidia > Chitinophagales > Chitinophagaceae > Ferruginibacter. Next base: position 2,749 of record JAGNRZ010000019.1, on the reverse strand, counting down.
AATTGCCGAAATGGAACTACAGGGCAAATAAAAGTAAAAGCAGGCGGAGAGTGGAGTTACCCAATTGAATTTTCCATTAATAATGCAGCTTATCAGCCAGATAGTACTTTTAATAATTTGCCTGTAGGAAATTATAGAATTAAAGTTAGAGATGCCGTTGGTTGTATGGATAGTGTTAATATAGTACTTGTACAAACCTATCCTGATTTATTAATAAATAGCATTAATATTTCACCTGCAGGCTGCTCTGGTTTGCCAGATGGCAGCATTACTGTTAATGCAGCAGGAGGTCTATCACCTTATACTTTTTCAAATGATAATATTAATTACCAAAGCAGTAATGTATTTGCAGTAATACAAGGTAATTATCCAATAACATTAAAAGATGTAAACGGATGTATAATTACTCAAAATGTAGTTGTGCCTTTAAACGATACTGTTTTTGTAGATGCTGGAAAAGACAGCACTATTTGTGAAGGTAAAATAGCTCAACTAACTGCTACTAGTAATGGCAATACGCTTTTATGGTTTCCATCCACGGCTTTAAGTTCTACCAGTACGTTGGTTACAAAGGCTAATCCAACAGTTACTACAAAGTATTATTTACAATCTTCAGTAGGCATTTGTGTGCATATAGACTCTGCAACAGTATTTGTAAACCCTGCACCCATGGCCAATGCAGGGGCAGATAAAGTAGCTTGCTATGGCGATGATATACAATTAAATGGTAGTGGTGGTGTAGATTTTATTTGGCGTCCATCAGTATTTTTAAATAATGCGTATATCGCTAATCCTACATCATCAGTAAAAGCAACTTTTGCTTATAAATTATGGGTAAAAAATGCGTTGGGTTGTGAGTCGCTACAGCCCGATGAGGTTAATATTAAAGTAGTACCTCCTGTAAAAATATTTGCAGGTAATGATACTACTGTTTCAATACGGCAACCTTTGCAATTAAATGTAATTGAAACCTCAAGAAGTGGAGTAAGTAATTATATATGGTCGCCATCAACTGGGTTAAATAACCCATTTAGTAACAACCCTATTGCTGTATTAGATAGAGATATTACTTATAACATTGTAGGTACTACACCTGAAGGTTGTGTAGCTACAGACGAAATTAAAGTACGAGTAATTAAAGGACCAGATATTTATGTACCCAATACATTTACACCCAATGGAGATGGATTAAATGATGTACTAAAAGCAATACCAGTAGGTATTAAGCAGTTTAATTACTTTACTGTATATGATAGATGGGGCAAATTAGTTTTTACAACAAGCAATCCTTTACGTGGCTGGGATGGTAAAATAAACGGCTCACTACAACTACTAAGTAGCTTTGTATGGATGGCAGAAGGTATTGATTACAAAGGCAATCTTATACAACGAAAAGGAAGTACAATAATTATGCAATAAATTAATAAAGCCTCCTTAACTATTGGGAGGCTTTATCACATAAATTTAATTTCAATTAATACTCATCTTCATTAAAAAAGAAATCCTCCTGACTAGGATAGTCTGGCCAAATATCTTCAAGGCCTTCATAAATTTCGCCTTCGTCTTCCAACTCTTGCAAATTTTCAACCACTTCAATAGGAGCACCGCTACGTATAGAGTAATCAATTAATTCATCTTTAGTTGCCGGCCATGGAGCATCTTCTAAGTGTGAGGCCAATTCTAGTGTCCAAAACATATCTTTTCTACTTTAATTTTTAATAATCTTTTAAGAGAATTACTCCCTAATTTTCCGCAAATGTATAAGTTCTGTGGAAATAACCAAAAGTGTTTTATTAACGTACCATTTTATATATAGGTTGTATAAACAAAGTTAAAAGTTGCATAAAGCCAATTTTGTAAATAATTAGCTATTTTTAAGGCATGTTAACAGCAACGGCAATACACAAAAAATATGGCGATTTAGCCGTTTTAAAAGGGGTAGATATTAGTATTAACAAGGCAGAAATTGTTAGTATAGTAGGCTCAAGTGGTGCTGGTAAAAGTACATTATTACATATTTTAGGCACTTTGGATAAGGTCGATAGCGGCAATATTATACTAAGTAATCAACAATTTAGCCAATTAAGTGGTAATAAGTTAGCTGCATTTAGAAATAAAAATATAGGCTTTGTTTTTCAATTTCATCATTTACTGCCAGAGTTTACCGCTTTAGAAAATGTGTGCATACCGGGCTGGGTGGCTAAGCGTAAAAAAACTGAGGTAGAAGAAAGAGCTAAAGAATTATTAGCCATTTTAGGATTACAAAATAGGTTGCAAAACAAGCCCAATCAATTAAGTGGGGGAGAGCAACAACGAGTAGCCGTGGCTAGGGCATTAATTAACAACCCTAGTATAATTATGGCAGATGAGCCTACAGGAAATTTGGATAGCACTAATGCCAAAGAACTTCATCAACTTTTTTTAGACCTAAGGCAAAAATTTGAGCAGGCATTTTTAATTGTAACACACAACGAGGAATTAGCAAAAATGAGTGATCGAATTGTGAAAATGCAAGATGGAAGAATTTTGTAAGTTTTATGTGTGAGATAAAAGTAAATAGTGTTTATAAAGTAGGTAGGGTAATTGTAATAAAAAAGACTGTTTTTTATAAAACAGTCTTACAAAGGCTCTTTCTGTAATTAGCAGTTAATGTTTTAGAAAGAGGGTTTTGCTATGAAGTAGGGGTTGTATTTTATTTAAAAGCAGCTATTTTTTACAAAAAAAGTGTAAAATACTTTCAACTGGGCAT
>JAGNRZ010000127.1 GCA_017988335.1 Ferruginibacter sp. | reverse complement strand
TTGCTACAGGTTTTACATTTCTAACATCTACCACACTATTTAAATATACTTCTATATTGCTGTAACCTGTTTTACCGATTTTTATAGCATCGTTGGCATCGTTGACATTTAAGCCCACTTTCTTTTCATAATCATCTGGCATGCCATCATTATCTGTATCTAAATAAGATTTCCCTTCGTAAATTGGATAACCGCCTACTTGAGATGGATCTGTAATTATTCCTATTTTATAAGAGTCTTTTGCCAACCGACGATGTTTAAATTGTGTTTCGGGAAGTACTATATTTTCTGCATATTCAATTTTACCTGTTGATACTTGCTTTACAATTCTTGCATCTACTGCATCTCTTTTTGGCAAAGTAGCACCAGCATTTGCTAAAACATATTTTTTGGCTTCTACAGCATTTAAAATAGTTATAGATGGCATTGGTAAAGGCTTTGGCCATTTAATATTTGCAGTATATTGACCTGCAGTTTTTTCTTCTTCTACTTGTACGCCTCCATTCCAATTATCTTTTGTAATGGCAGGATAGCCTTCCATTACATTTCCGTTTACATAAGCTCTACCATATACTCTGTACTTTAGTTTACTTCTACCACTCTCTGGCTTTAAAATTCTATGCCCTACATTGTTGTTTTTAGGTGTGGCTGGCCCAGGTTGAAAGTAATTATTAATAATATTGTATTGAGCTCTATAATCTCCGCCATCAATACTGCGATGTACCCAATTAAAAATTACATTGTTAGCAAAATTAAAAACACCGTTCCACCCAATGGATGGATTGCGACCTGTATTATTTGCCCAAAGGTTACGCATAAACGTACAGTTTTCACCGCCTAATGTACTACCAAATGAATGGTTCCAAGTATCTAGTGCTTCACTAAAAATTGAATTTTGTATAGTAATGTTTACCGTACCAAATTTGTCTTCTACTTTCCCTGTACTGTCGTTGTACATGTGGCGATACATACTCATATTTTCATCTAAGCCCCAACTTGCACTAACATGATCAATCATAATATTACCAATAGGGTTACCGCCAATAGCATCATCTCTTCTACCTACCCAAGTTTCGCCTCTTCTAAAACGCATATACCTAATTACAACATCATGTGTATTTAACCAAACGCTTTCGCCTGCAATACAAACGCCATCACCTGGTGCAGTTTGCCCAAATATGCTAATGTATGGTGCTCTTATCATTACAGGTGTTTTTAATCGAATAATACCTGCAACATTGAATACAATTATTCTTGCACCACCTTGCTCACAAGCCCATCTAAAACTACCTTCACCATCATCGTTTAAATTAGTTACAACAATTACCTTTCCACCTCTGCCACCAAAAGAAAATTTTCCTCCTCCTTCTGCTCCGGGAAATGCCGGGATATCTGCTTGTGGTAATTCATCAAACCTTGAAGCCCAAGGAATGTAAGGCTTTCCTTCTTTGGCTTGTTGCTGTATTATTGGGTAAGCTATTGCCCATGCACTATCGGAATGTTTGGTAGCAGCACTCATTAACGAATCGGATTGACGTTTTACTTCCGAAGAAATATCTGGGTATTGTGCAAAGGAAAATTTTGCCACTAGTACAAATAAAACAAAGAAAGAAGTTAGTTGCTTTAACATTTTTATTGATTTCTAAATTACAAAATTTAATACAAAACCCAGTTATACTTTTTGGAAGAAAAAAGAGAAAGTTGATTAAGCTTTCTCTTTAAATATAGTCTAGTTCTACTATTTATTACCTTTCTATTTTTACATCTACATTAATAAAGGATGTCGAATTTGGTCCATCATTTTGTGTAAAATTAACCCCCATAACACCATATTTACCAGTTACTGTTTTAAACACAAAGTTTTGACCTGTTAAGAATAAGGCAATATTTGCTGGTGTACCTCTATCTGTTTGGGAAAACCTAGTTATAGTACCAGAAGTTAATGCAGAAACCGCTGCTGTTCTAATAGCACCAGCAGATGTAATGCTTGCTACAGTTGTACCTGTACTCTTTAACAAAGTTGCATTTTTTGTCCATGTACTGATATCGTAATGTGCAAATGGTGTTATAGTGTTTGGCAATGTATAAATGGTATGCCCCTTAGGTTGTAAAGTACTATTTACGATTACTTTTGTTGTATCATAAAAATATCCAAAGTCGATTAAGTTAGATATTCCTGCTCCATCACTATAGGAATAAGATTTTCCGTTAGATGTAGAAAAATAGCACTTATTAGTTTTTGCCGTAGAATCTGGCACTTGTAAAAATCTATATGTCCAAAATGTAAAATCAGCTTTAGTGGTAACTACAACATCTTTATGACCAATATACACACCCTTACTTGTATGTGCTACTATGCGATAGATAAAACTGCCATTAATACTATCTGCCCTTAATCTTTTTACAGCGGTATAACTATTTTTTGTTGCCGCAGTCATTGTATCTCTCAGAACAAAAGAAGTTTGATTTACAGGATTTTTTTGAATACTTACAAAACCCATATCCTTATCACTTGTTATTGTAAAATCAAAGAAAATACTATCTTTTGGATTAACCGTAACACTATCTACTACAAACCCTGCACCAGAGTTTCGTAGAGTAACTGTTGCATTGCTTCCATCAACAGCATCTACTTTTTTTTCGCAAGATGTTAGTGCAACTATAGCAACTACTATTGGAATAATTATTTTTTTCATTCTATTTTTTTTAAAATCAATTAATTATTGGTAAGGGTCAAATGAGCCACCATTCCAACCTATTGTTTGTTCAATACCTGGCGTTTGTGTAAATAATGTTGGTAATGGATAAACGTAATATTTGCTTGGCATAATTATAACATTACCACCTTCTAAACTTGTAATAGTAGGTGCATTAAAAATTCTAGTATATACACTACTGTTATTTAAGTTAGCAGTATCTCTATGCTTAACACCAGTTGCAGTAAACATATCTAAATATGTAATAGCAGGGTTAGTACCTGTGCCTGCGGCATAAGGAGATTTTACAGTTACTTTATAAGCCTGACGAGCAGTAATTAAATTTAAATTACGAGTACGACGTAAATCATGATAACGCATACCGCCTTCCAAAGCAAACTCTACTTGACGCTCATTTAATATTAAGCTTCTCATTTGTGCTTGATTGGAGGCTAAAGCTAATCCATAATCCATAGTGCCAGCTATTATACCAGCTCTAACTCGTAATAAACGAATCATGTCTTTAGCCTCTGTTAGCTTATTAGTTTCATTAGCACATTCAGCTAGGTTAGCAATAACTTCAGCAAAACGCATTTCAATATAATCAACACCACTACCACCACCTACATTTGAGTTGTATAAAACATTTGCTGCTGTAATTGTAGTGTTACAAAATTTTCTATTGTAAAAGCCCGTAATGATTGAACCAGCAGTTTCGTCTAAAACACCAGTGTATTGCCATTGCTTACGACCAGCTTTACCGCTTAATGGCCATATAGTACCATTATATGCAATTGATGCTGCTAATCTAGGGTCTCTGTTTAACCAAAATTGTGTTGCATTGTAACCAGAAGTACCAGCAGTAATAGGTTGTCCATCAATCATTGGATAGGCTTGTACTAAATTCCAAGTGGGTTGATAGTTATTTCCGCTACCTCCTACTGTTTCAGAGAATGGTCTTGCTAAACGTTCAATATCATTGCCCCAATCTCTAATTGGAGAATATTTACGAAATATTAAATTTTCTTTATGATCTTCTGTAGTATAAATATTAGCGTAGTTAGGTAACAAAATATAACCATCGGCTACACACATGTCATAAGCTGCTTTGTTAGCTGTATAAGCATCATTCCAACGTTGGGCATCATTTGTTAAATTAAACTGTGGGCTTGCCCATTGCAGTAAAGCTTTTCCTTTTAGTGCTGCGGCAGCTCCTCTAGTTACTCTGCCAGATTCACTAGCAGACCAAGATGCTGGCAATAGAGCTACTGCTGAATCTAAATCTTTTGCTATTTGTGCAATACATTCACTTGTTTTACTACGTGGAGTTGTTAAGTTTTCATCACCAACACTTTGAGATGTTAAAACTAATGGAACACCACCATACAAACGAACCAGCCTAAAATAACTAAAGGCTCTTAAAAAATAAAACTGACCTTTCATTATATTTTTCTGTGTATTATCTATTCCAGTACTTGTAGTTAAACCTTCAATAGCTAAATTACATCGTCTAATATCTGCATATCGATTAGCCGTAATACCTGTACCTGTGCCAATATCTGTTACTCCATTTTCTAATAGAGTGCCATATAAAAAAGTAGTATTACCGTCATTAGATTCATCGGAACTAATATGAATACTATTAGTTACAGGCCATTGAGGTATTACTAAAGCATAGGTTCTATTTAAATAATAACCAACAGCTCCTACATCATCAAATGCTACATCTGCACTTAATCCGTTAGGATCTTTTACTTCAAAAAAATCTTTTTTGCAAGAGGAAAATAGTATCGCTCCAAATGAAAGAGTAATAAAATATAACTTTATGTATTTCATATATTTTTTAATTTTTATTATTATAATCCAACATTTAAACCCACCGAAATTGTACGTAAAGTAGGATATGATGCAAAATTGCTTGTATAAGGATCTTTGTATTTCAGTGGATTAATAATATTCCAAAGATTAGTGCCTGTTACTACTAATTTGCACTCAGGTATTTTATATCTTTCAATCAATTTTTTTGGCACTGAATATGATAATACCATATTATTAATTCTACTTTGTGTGCCATTTACCGCCCAAAATGTTGAGTTTTCTTTAATCAATGGGGCATCGGCCCTTGGATATTTAGCATTAGTATTTGTTAAGCTATATGTATCAGCCCAATAGCTTGGTGCACTTTGAGTAGTAGTAGGTGCTTTTCTAGCTTCACTATCATAAAAGCGCTTACCACCAATAGAAAGGTTTAAGTTAGTTTGTAACTTAAATGTTTTATACGTAACTCCTAAAGTAATTCCAAAGCCTATAACCGCACTAGTTCTATCATACATTAATGTAACATCATTATCTTCTATTTTACCATCACCATTAACATCTTTATAATTCATAAAGCCAACCTGAGGTTTTGCCCCTCCTATTGTATAGTTTGGATTAACAGCTAGAATAGCATCTACTTCAGCCTGTGTACGAATAATTCCTGTAGCTATATACCCGTAATTATTGCTATTAAAAGTACGAGGGTCTTTTCCTATAGTATTACTTAGTCCATTAGAGCCATATAAACCTAATAATGTTGGATTATAATAATTTTGTAACAATTGGCTGTTACTCCATCCAAAGTTTACATCGGCATTAAAACCCCAATCTTTATTAATTTTTGTGCGGTAGCCTACCGAAAACTCGGTACCCCATTGTAAGTTTTTGCCGTAATTATCAAATGCAGAAGGCAATCCTGTTGTAATAGGCAAAACAGATCCGTCTAATGTAGCAAAGGCATCATAAGTGTAACGTTGATACACATCCACAGAAAAATTAATTTTATTTTTAAATACTGTTGCATCTAACCCTACATTAAAAGTTCTTGTTTTTTCCCAAGTGGCTGCAGGATTTGGAACAAAGTTTGTTGGGTCTAAACCACCTGTAGTGGTTGATCCTAGTATAACCCCTGTTGATTGGGTGTATCTATCTAAAAATAATCGGTTAGCTACTCTATCATCTCCTACTAAACCAAGGGTAGCTCTAAACTTTAGATTATTGATAAAGGCGATGTTACGCATAAATTTTTCATCACTAATTTTCCATCCTAAACCCACAGTTGGAAAAAAGCCCCAACGATGTTCTGGTGCAAAGTTTGATGATGCATCATATCTACCTGTAAATTCAATAAAATATTTGTTTTTATAGTCATAATCTAATCTTCCAAAATAAGAACGTTTTGCAAATTGTATATATTGAGGGTTACGTACAATAGTTGCAGCAGGGTCATTACTAAATGCCCAATATTCATCAATACCTTTTACAATTTGAGTAGTTTTGGTTACAAAATTATTTCTACCACTAGCTTCTGATTGATCGTAACCTAATAATGCAGAAAAATTACTTGCCCCAAAGCGTTTATTATAACCAAGTGTTCCAAATAATTGATAACTTTCTGAAATAGTAGTGCCTTCTGACATTTGATCATTGTTACTAAAATTGGTAATCCCAATTAATGAATCTGTATATAATAAACCATTACCTGCAACATTTTTATAAAAATTACCTGCTTGGTACGATTCATAATATTCCTTACTAAAACTATTACGGTTTAATTTACCATATTGTACTTTAGCTACCAATCCGGGTACAAATTTTGGTTTATACTCAATATTTGCATTTACGCTTAACCCTAATGATTTATTAAGTTTATATGTACCAGAATTTAACAACCCTTGCATACTAAAGTTACCTGGAGGGTTAGGCCCATTAAATGTTGCTGGTATTCCATTTATAGTTAATGGCACCCACTTTGGTGTTAGGTATAAAGCTCTTGTTGATAAGTCTTCAGTTTCATCATTTGAGTTTTTGTGTGTGCCTCTGTTTTCTACATTATTATCGGTAGATACGCTAAACGCAGCAGTTAAGCCATCAATTATTTTAGCATCAACACCAGCTCTAATACTATATTTATCTATATTATTATCTCCAAAGTTTCCTTTTTCATTATAATAACTACCGCCTGCAAAAAAGGTAAATTTTTCTGATCCGCCAGACATGTTTATGTTATGACGCATTACTTTTCCGTTTTTCCACAACTGATCAAACCAGTTTCTATCAGGCATTTGTTTGAGTTGTTCTAACTCAGCTGCGGTAAATCTGCTAGTTACTGTAGCATTACTTAATTCATACCCATCATTTAACATTTTAGCATGCTCATAAGCAGTTAATGTTTTTGTAGCTACAGCAGGTGTGCTTACACCCATATAACCAGAGTAAGTTATTTTGGGCTTACCAATTTTACCTTTTTTGGTTGTAATTAACACAACACCTTTAGCACCTGCGGCACCATAAATTGCAGCAGAGGCATCTTTTAAAAAGGTTATATCTTCAATTTGACTAGCATCTAAGTTTTCAAAAAAATCCGGATTGCCAGATTGTGCCCAAATGGTAGGATTAACTATAATACCATCAATTACATACAAAGGTTGATTTGTAGCTCCAATATTTCCATTATTAGTTAATGTTGTAGAGTTACGTATGGTTAAACTTGTGGTACTACCTGGCTTACCCGAAGAATAATTTACTGACACCCCTGGAATTCTATTAACAAGTGCCGAACCTAAGTTGGCTACAGGTAAATCTTCTATTTCTGCTGCTTTTAAAGTGTAAACAGAGCCTTGCACATTTACTCTCTTTTTTGTGCCGTAACCTACAACTACTACGTCATCTAGCTTTTGGTTATTTTTTTCCATAGCTATGGAAATAGTAGTTCTGGTGCCTACATTTTGTTCTTCGTACAACATACTGGCACTTGAAAATTTAAGTACCGATTGGTTAGAAGGAACTACAATGGAGTAATTACCATTTGCATCGGTTTGTACATTGGTGTTAGTGCCTTTAACACCTACTGTTACGCCAGGTATAGGGCTTCCACTTGCATCTGTTACTTTACCTGTTACTGTTTTTTGTTGTGCAAACAATATACAGCTAACTAGTAAAAAAAACTGAAGGAGAAAGACCTTCTTTAAGTAATGCTTTATCATATAGCTTTTGTTTTAAAAAAATTGTTATTGTTAGTTTTGTGTTTGCTTTGTTTCCTTTATACGCTTTGCCCACTCCTCTCCTTCTTTTTTCATATCGTAACCTGCGGCAGATAAATAGTTATTAATTTTTCCTTTATACTTCCCAAATACTGCATGCTTTTTTTCACTAGAGCCTTCGTCCATAGCTAATTCTCTTGCTTCTACAAGCCAAGCATACATTTTATCTTTTTGCTCTTGTGTTAAATTAGGCAACATTTCTTTATAGGCTGCCCAAGTTTTTGGCACAACACTATATGTCATTCCATCTTTTACTTTTTCTACCTGAATTGGAGAAAGTTTTTTGTTAAGGGTTTTTACAAAAGATAAGTGAAGCTTTTGTAATGCTGATTTTTTTAGGTTTTCTGCATTTTGTAATGCTAACGTATTTTCTTCGTTGGATATTTGCTTACTTTTTATTTGGACTAAAGCGGAACTATAATTATTATGAATTGTATTTAAACTATAATACTGTTGTGCTATTAATTGATGTACTTTTTTATACTTATTTTTTTTATTAATGCCTAAAACATCTACAATTTTTACACATCGTTGTTCAATAACTTTTTTAT
>JAGNRZ010000126.1 GCA_017988335.1 Ferruginibacter sp. | reverse complement strand
AAAGAAATTTTTCGATTTACCGCCGTTTAAAGCCTTTTCAACAAGAAAATATTATTTATACAATCAGACCTGTAACAAGGGGAGAATATAGTTTTGGTAGAATAATTATTTATGTAAAAACATTGTTAGGCTTAGTAAAAGCAAGGCATAATGTTGAAGCCAAGGCAGATGTGTACGTTTATCCTTCGTTTATGCAAATGCGAAAGTATGAGTTAGTATCTCAAACTACCATAAAAAATGAATTTGGAAATAAGCGTATGCGTAAGCTTGGGCATAGCATGGAGTTTGAGCAAATTAAGGAATATGTACGTGGCGATGATAGAAGAACAATAAATTGGAAAGCTACTGCCCGTAAAGGCACTTTAATGGTAAATAATTATACCGATGAAAAAAGTCAACAAGTATATTGCGTTATTGATAAAGGTAGATTAATGAAGATGCCTTTTAAAGGACTTACGTTACTTGATTATGCGATTAACAGCACTTTGGTTTTAAGCAATGTTTGTTTGCAAAAGCAAGATAGAATTGGTGTGATGACGTTTGCTAATAAAGTAGGTTCGTTGGTAGCAGCAGATAGAAAGCCTATTCAACGAGAGCATATTTTGCGTATACTTTACAATCAACGTACAGCCTTTTTAGAAAGCGATTATGAAATGCTTTATTTACAAATACGAAGTAAAATAAAGCATAGAAGTTTAGTGGTGCTTTATACCAACTTTGAGTCGTTAACTGGCTTAAAGCGTCAGCTTAGTTATTTACGATCTATTGCTAAGTATCATTTACTAATGGTTGTGTTTTTTGAAAATACTGAGTTGCATCAACTTTCGCATTTGCAAGTAAACAATGTAGAAGATGTGTATGTAAAAACTATAGCCGAAAAATTTGAATTTGAAAAAAGATTAATTGTAAAAGAGCTAAGTAAGTATGGAATTTTATCTGTACTTACACCTCCTGAGCAGCTAACTATTAATGCTGTAAATAAGTACTTGGAGTTAAAAGCAAGGCAAGCCATCTAATCTTTGATTTTTAGATTTTCGATTTGGCGATTTAATAATTCTTGATTTATACTGCATTATCTTTGTTTTTTATTTCTAAAATCACAGATCAAAAAATCAAAGATTAAAATTTGTCAAGAAAAGAAACATACCGCTACAAGCATGCTGATAAAATTGAAGCTACACACAAGCCTGTACAGCAATTTGTAAACATTAGTGAGGAAAAGAAGGCAGCATTTGAAGAAGGTAAAGTGCTTTTAATTGACAAGCCTTTGCACTGGACAAGTTTTGATGTAGTGCGTAAAATAAGAGGTAGTATTAGAATAAAAAAAGTAGGCCATGCTGGTACACTTGACCCTTTAGCCACAGGCCTTTTAATTATTTGTACTGGCAAATTTACCAAGCAAATAAATGATTTTATGGCTAAAGAAAAAGAGTACACAGGTACGTTTACTTTAGGCTTTACTACACCCACTTACGATTTAGAAAGTACACCACAAAATCCAAAAGATATTTCTTTGATTACAGAACAAATGTTGCATGATGCTACAAAACCATTTATAGGTGAAATAATGCAAATGCCTCCAATTTATTCTGCCATAAAAAAAGATGGTGTGGCATTGTATGAATTGGCTAGAAGAGGGGAAGACGTTGATTTAAAAGCAAGACCTATTATCATTCATCAATTTGAAATTACAAAAATAGAATTGCCTATTGTGCATTTTAAAATTTTATGCGGTACAGGTACTTATATACGAAGTATGGCACATGATTATGGTGCTGTATTAGGTTGTGGAGCATACTTAAGTAGTTTAAGACGTACAAAAATTGGTGAGTTTGATGTAGAGAAGGCGATGGGTGTAGAAGAGTTTATGAATACGTTGGTGAGTAATGAGTAAGATGATATACTAATACATCTTTTCTTTCTAAATCAAAAAATCGAAGATTAAAACGGATAACTTATCCCAATTGTAAAATTCATATTTTCATATCTCCACTGCTTAAATTCTTTTTTAAATAATTTTCCAAAGGCATCATCAAAACCAATTGTAGGCGATTGCCATCCATTGTTGACATAACTTAGCTCTGGTCTTTTAAAGCGAAAGCCTAAATCAAACCGAAGTACAACATAGTTAAAATCTAAACGTAAGCCTGTACCTGCAGCTAACCCAATTTCTTTGTATAAGTTTTTAAAATTAAACTGGGCACTATCGGTACTGCCACTTGGTTTTGAATTTCGTAGGTTCCAAATATTACCAGCATCGGCAAACAGTACTCCTTTTAATATTAATGTATTCGGAATAATTTGTGCAATGTCAAAACGATATTCAAAATTTGCTTCTAATTGCATATCCCCAGTTCTATCATTAAATTGGTTTCTATTGTATGGTGTTAGCGGTTGACTGCCTCTACCTAAGCCACGTACAGGCCATCCTCTCATACTATTGGCTCCCCCACCAAAATATTGTTTAAAGAAGGGTAGTGTTGTATCTTTTTTTGAAGCAAGACCAGCACCTAAAAATAATCGATAAACAATATTTGATTTAGTATAGCTAATTGAATGTACATACTCAACATCAGCTTTTACAAATTTTCGTAAATATTTTTTTGAAAAAGGATAGCCCGATAATTCAAAATTAGCTTTTAAAGAATGTTGTTTGTTAGAATGTTTTGCATTAATTCTTGTACTTGCAAAACTTGCACTTAACCCAGCTACTAAAGAGGTATTGAAAGAGTAGCGTAAAAAAGGATTATTGTTTAAAGTGGTTTTAAAGCTGTCTGTTTCATTAAATAATCTGGCAAATTCAATGGACAAAGGCTTAAATGAAATTCTATCCATTTTTTTTGTATTCCAAGCATAACCTATTCCAAAGTTTATAGATTGCAGATTAAATAAGTTAATTCTATTTACGTAAGCCAAATTAGTGTTTACAAATGTTTCACCATTTAAAAAGTTTTTATTATTTCGCAACCCAGTAAAAGGAAAAATAAATTTGGGGAATACTATATTGTTGGAGTAACTAACTTCATTGGAGTTAATTGCATTGCCAGTATTACTTCTGTTTGAACCTAAGTTTAGCTCAACACCAGCCCTAATGGCATTAACCATTTTTATTGCTTCTTTATTTACATTTCTATTAGTAATAGAGGCATTGCCACTAATACCTAATAAATTACCAGCATTAACTGTAGTAACACTATTGGTATTGCTATTGGCAGAGTAACTGGCTTCAATACTAGCTTCAAAACTATATTTATAATTGGGGATTAATTGTACTATTAAATCAATTTTATTACTGCTATCTTTTAATTCTACAACTTGTATATTAGTGTTTTGCCAAACACCCATTTTTGTAAAACTATTTAGCGATTTGTAAAAATCATCTTGTCTATACAAATCACCTTTTTTCAAAAACATATTTTGGGTAATAAAATTTGTTTTAAATAGTTTTTGATGATAACGTAAAATAAAATTTTCTGTTACTCTTTCTGTAAATGTAGGGTTGTTTAAGGAATCGCTTGGTTGAAAATCGGGTAAAATATAAATGTTATTAATATAATACGGCTTTGTTTTACTACTGTCAGATGCTGTATTTAATACAATAGCCAATTTAATTTTAGGAGAATCTCTTTGTGCTTGTGCCTTAGCAATTAATTCTAATTGCTCTTCAAAACTTTCAGCAATGGTAGTTAAGGCTTCAATGGTAGTATCGCCACGTACTTTTAATTCATCAGCAGTAAATTTGTAATACCCATTGTTTCGATATAGTTCTACTAACCTGTTTACTTCACCCAATACTGTAGTTTTTGTTACTGGTTTATTTTTTTTCAATAAAGATGCATCAATACTTTGCATAGTTAATTGTTGTAAATTGGGTTTGCGTAAAAAATAAGTAACAGTATCAATTAGGGTGGGTTTGCCAGCTTTAACCTTGTATTGTACGTGAATTTGAGGCGTTTTACCTTTTTTCAATGTATCAATATTAAAGCTAGACGTAGCTCCGTAATAGCCCAAATGTATCATGCTTGACCTCATGTTTTTAGCTGAAGCTGCTGCAGAGCTACTATCGTAAACAGGAGGCTTATCAATAAAGTGTAAAAAAAACAAGGCATCTTTTATTTTTACTCTTGAGCTATCATCTAATTGTGCATTTAGCCGTTGCTTAAGTGCATTTCTTTCATCGTTAGTAAAATTTCCTTCCTTAACTTCGATATTGTTTTTAGCAACAAAAGGTTTGCCTTTTTGGTATTTACGGGGTATTGTACATGCAGATAGCCACATGCCAAAAGCAACCACTATTGTTAAAAATTTAACACTCACATATTTATTTAGGGAAATAAAATTCATAAAAGCTATTATGTTTAGCAAAACACATACCAAATATATTCAAAGTTTACACCATAAAAAATTTAGAGATGAATATGGTGTATTTATAGCCGAAGGTACAAAAGTAGTTTTGGAATTTTTAGCCGCAGATAAATTTGAATGTAAACAGCTTTTTGCCTTGCCAGACTGGTTTTTAACTAATGCTAAAGCAATACCAACAGATGTAGAACAAATTGAAGTCAAAGATTTTGAACTAGAAAAAATTTCTGCCTTAAGTACGCCTAATAAAGTATTAGCTGTATTTCAAAAGTCAACTTTGCCACAAACAGTAGTGGGTAAACATAAAATTACTTTGGTGTTAGATGCTATACAAGACCCTGGTAATATGGGTACCATTATTCGTAATGCTGATTGGTTTGGGGTGCAAAATATTGTGTGTAGCTTAAATAGTGCTGATATTTACAATCCCAAAGTAGTGCAAAGTTCCATGGGTAGTTTAGCTAGAGTAAATGTAGTGTATAAAGATTTACTTGCATGGTTAAAAGAGAATAATCAAGTAGATAAATTTGCTGCGGATTTAAATGGCGAAGATGTAAGCAGTTTAAAAAACATTAAAGAGGCTATCATAATTATTGGTAATGAGGGAAAGGGGATAAGTGATGATGTTATGGAACTAGTAGATAAAAAAATTACAATAAAAAAAATAGGCAAAGCAGAATCGTTAAATGCGGCGGTGGCAAGTGGTATAATTTTAGCGTTTATTGGTTAACTGGTTAATTAGTTAATTAGTTATGATTTGTTAACTGGGAAATTAGTTATGATTTGTTTATTTTTTGTTGTGTTTAGTTGAATTAGCAATAAATTTTATAAATGCATTTAGTTTAAGTAGTATTTTATCCGCCTCATCTATTAACTCTTGAGCTTTAGTTGCTTCAATAATATTTCGCCTTTTACATTTTCCTAACCAACCTTTTGTTTCAAGCAATGAGCCTCTTGAATAAAAATAAAACTGCTTGCTTTCCTTGTAATAATATCTACCGTAGCCTTCTGAAATGTTTGCTGATATTGAATCAGCGGATCTTGTAATTTGTTTTCCAATTGTATCTCTTTCAAAAATATCCCATTGCTTAACTAAATTCCAAATTTCATCAGAAAAGGTTTCTGCTAAAATGTAAACATCTAATTTTTCAAGTGTATATTCCATATTCTTATTTTAGTATATGTTGTGTCGAATAATATTAAATGCAAAATTGACTAATTCCTAATTAACTAATGAACAAATTAACCAATAAACTTATCAACTAAACTGTATTGCCTTCACCGGCTGCACTTTTCGTACAAGTAGTGTGGGTATTAAAAGTGTAATAAATGAAATGACTAGTGTACCAGCACATACTAATAAAACCTGCCACCATACTACATCGGCGTGGGCTCTAGCCATATAATAAGCTTCTTCATTTAATTTTATAAAGCCAGTTTTTTCTTGTAGCCAACAAATGCCCAAGCCTAATAAAGTGCCTAACACTACACCTGTAACCGAAATGATAAAAGTATTATACAAAAATATTTGTTGAATATCCCAATTGCTAGTACCCACCGCTTTTAATACTCCCACCATTTTAGTACGTTCAAGTACCAAAATAATTAAACAGGTAATTAAATTAACTATGGCTACCACTAACATTAAAATCAATAAATAATTTTTTATATTGGTTTGTAAACTTAGCCAATCAAAAATATTAGGATAAATTTCTTTTATACTTCGGCTGTACCAGCTTTGTGGTAAACCATCATAAATGAGCTGACTTACGGTATCTGTTTGGTTATAGTCATGCAAAAATATTTCGTACCCACCAATTTGATTTGGCTCCCAATTATTTAAACGGCGAATTAAATTAATATCGCAAATCCCAAAATTTCTATCATACTCTTCAATAGCGGTTTTATAAAAGCCAGCTACTCTTAGCTTACGGGCTTTTTTTGTACCATCTTCTTTAAAAAAGAAAACTAATAAACTGTCGTTTACTTTTACTTGCAATTGATTGGCTGTATAGGTAGATAAATTTATGTCATAACTATATCCACTATCGGCAAAGGATAACCATTTACCTTCTTGCAAAAAACTATTTAATCTTTCTTTGTTAAATGACGAATCCATACCTTTTAATAATAAGCTTTCAATATTGGTACCTCCTTTAATAATGGCCGATTTAGTGGCATAACGTTCCACACTTTTTATTTGCGGTTGTTTACGTAAATAGGTTTCTACAGTATCATTTTGATAAATAGGAAATTCTTCAGAAATAGATGCTTTTTCGGCAATATCTTGCTGCACCCTTATATGCCCCCAAAAGCTAAATACTTTTTGACTTACTACCTGCTGAAAACCATTTACAAAACTTAATGCCACTATCATTACTGCCACACTTATGGTAGTTGCTGCAATAGCTAGCTTTATAATAAAACCGCTAAAGGTTTTATTACTTTTAAAGGCTAATCGCTTGGTTATAAATGCAGATACATTCAATGGCATATTTTTTGGTATCTTACAAAAGTATTTTATTTTAACATAACATGATAAAAGATAATTATAGTAGAACTGTACAAGTGAGTGACACAACGATGTTGCCCAAAGTACAAATGCTGGTAACAAAAATAAAAATATCGATTACTATACTTTTTGTTTTTTTAGCAAATGTATTGATTGCACAGTCGGTAGAAGTAGTTACCAAGCCTTACATACAATGTATTAGATTTCATGAAAACGGTAACCAGTTTACTTTGCCAATTTATACATTAAACAGTGGTGGCCAGCTTGAATTGCATTTTGATGATATGGAAACCAATTACAAAAATTACTATTATACGTTACAGCTTTGCGATTATAATTGGAATAAAGTAGGGATGAGTCCGTTTAATTACTTAAAAGGATTTACACAACAGCGTATTACAAATTACCGTTACTCATCTATCACCTTTACAAAATACACACACTATCAAATCACATTACCCGATAGAAATATGATGCCTACCTTAAGTGGCAATTATTTGTTAAAGGTTTTTTTAGATGGGGATACCAATAAATTAGTATTTACAAGAAAGATGATGGTAGTTGAAAATAAAGCCAATATTGTTCCTCAACTTGTACAACCCTTAAATAGTTACACTTTTAGAACACATCAAAAATTAATTTTTAATGCTAAAATTGAGGGGCTAAATGCCTTTAGCCCTATGCAGCAAACCAAAGTGGTGATATTGCAAAACAACAGATGGGATAATGCACAAAAAGATATTGTACCCACTTTTGTAAGAGGAAATGTATTGGAATATAATACAGAGAATAGTGCCATATTCCCAGCAGGTAAGGAGTGGCGTTGGCTTGATTTACGGAGTTTTCGTTTTCAAAGCGATAGGGTAGATACGGCCACTTACACTAAAATTACCACCGAGGTATATGTAAAAAAAGATATAGATAGAACATCACAGCGATATGTGTATTATAGAGATTTTAACGGCATGTTTTCGGTAGAGAGTTATGAAAATATAAATCCGTATTGGCAGGCAGATTATGCTACAGTACATTTTAGTTTTTTACCACCAGATGGTAATGAGTATAAAAACAAAGATTTGTATTTAATTGGCCAGCTTACTAATTACGAATTGAACGATAAAACTAAAATGGTTTATAATGCTGAAAAAAAATTATACGAAACATCTTGCTATTTAAAGCAAGGTTATTACAGCTATAGTTATTTATTGGTAGATAAAAATAATCCTAATGATAAAATGCAACTAGAAGGTGATTATTGGGAAACAGAAAATACTTACACTATACTTTTATACTACAAAGGCTTTGCAGATAGAAGTGATCAATTAATAGGAATGACACAAATAAGAAGTAGGTTGGATAGACCCGGGGTGAGTTTTTAGTAGTCAGTATTCAGTAGTCAGTAGTCAGTAGTCAGTAGTCAGTAGTCAGTAGTCAGTAGTCAGTAGTCAGTAGTCAGTAGTCAGTAGTCAGTAGTCAGTGTGAAAATAGCAAAGTAAATTAGTGTAATTAGTAGTAATTCGTGTAATAAAATTTCAAAATCAAAAATCAAAAAATCTCAAATCAAACGTTGTTTTTCCTTATCTTTGCATCAGCAAGTCTTATACGACCAGCTCCTGTTGAACTCCCTCAGGACCGGAAGGTAGCAAGGGTAGATGGT
>JAGNRZ010000018.1 GCA_017988335.1 Ferruginibacter sp. | reverse complement strand
CCGAGATAGATTTGGATTACTGCTTGCCTGTTGCAAAAACTGTATAGGTGCAGTAAGTGTTCAACCTAATAATTAAAAATGAAGAATTATAAAAATAAAAATCCACTATATGCTACCTTAAAAAATACTGTAGCAGAAACTAGTGTATCATATAGTAGCCATACAAAAAAATGTTTGTATTGCTACAAACCTATGACTAAAAGCGAAGAAGGAAATTATCATACGGCTTGTTGTAAAAAGTTTTTTGGCCAGCCTTATGTACCTACGTTAGATTATAATAAAGCCGAGTTAGAAGCATTAGCAAATCAATTTTTAAAAAACCATATAGCTGTTACTGGTGTACAGCCAAAAGTAAGTTTAAGTTGGTACCGCAAGCAAGATAAAAATGTGGTTAAAAAATTAACCATAGTAGGTTTATACGGAGATTATATACTAAAACCACCAAGTGATTACTATGCCTGCTTACCAGAGCTTGAAGATTGTACGATGAAAATGGCAAAAGTTTGTGGTTTGCAAACAGTACCCCATAGTTTATTTTATTTGAACGATGGAACGCTTTGCTACTTAACTAAAAGAGTGGATAGAACTAGAACAGGTATGTACCATATGGAAGATATGTGCCAACTTACCGAACGATTAACCGAAGATAAATATAAAGGCAGTCATGAGCAAGTGGCTAAAGCTATACTAAAATATAGTGCTACCCCTGTTTTGGATGTTACTAACTTTTACGAGTATGTGCTATTTAGCTATTTAACAGGTAATGCAGATATGCATTTAAAAAACTTTAGTTTGCTTGAAACAAATGAGAGAGGGAAATACACTTTAGCACCAGCCTACGACATGCTAAGTACTGCATTAGTAAATAAAAAAGATACTGAAGAGTTGGCTCTCACCTTGAACGGTAAAAAAAGTAATTTAAAATATGAAGATTTTTTAGCAGCATATAATACCAATCATCTTACCAAAAAATTATTAGACAAAACATTGGAGAACTTTTACTATTGTAGTTTAGAAATGAAAGATGTGGTGTACAATAGTTTTTTGCCCAATGAAATGAAAGATGAATATGTAGTTTTATTAGATGATAGAATGAGACGATTAAATATGCAATAAAAAAATGCCAACCTAAAATTTGTTATGGCTCTAGACACTCCATTTGTTCCTGAAAGTTTTTTCATTTTTTAAATTCATTTTTAATTAGTTGGACAAAAATGTTTGTAATAAAAGAAATATTTTATGCCCTAAATAGGTGATGGGTTAAATGTTATTGCCGCCATCTCTTTCTCTTTTTTTTCTTCTTTCTTCAGCGGCTCTTTCTCTAGCTTGGCGTTGGCGTTCTTCTCTTGCCCTTTGCTGGGCTTCTTTTCTGGCATTATTTTCTTGGCGCCTGGCTTCCCTAGCCTCTCGTTGTTGGCGTTGTCGTTCCTCTCTTGCTCTTTGCTGGGCTTCTTTTTGAGGGTCG
Organism: Ferruginibacter sp.; assembly: GCA_017988335.1. Classification (GTDB taxonomy): domain Bacteria; phylum Bacteroidota; class Bacteroidia; order Chitinophagales; family Chitinophagaceae; genus Ferruginibacter. The sequence goes on along the minus strand of JAGNRZ010000018.1, from coordinate 30,720 downwards.
TTTCGTTGTGGAGACGGAGGTGTTGGTGTATTAGAATTATTTTGTCTTTCTTGCCTTTGACGTTCTTCTTTTTCAGCCTTTTCTCTTCGCTGTTCCTCCTGTCTTTTTTCCCTATCTATTTGCCTATTTTGTGCATTTCGTTCTCGTTCTTGTTGTTGTTGCTGTTCCTTTTCTTTTCTACGTTTATCTGCTTCATCTCTAGCTTCTTTTTGTTTTTGCTTAAATGCTTTTACACACTCAACATACTTTCGAGTATCTTCATTTACTTGTGCTGATGTTTGTCCTTTTTTATATTGGGGCGGCGGACATTCTTTTTTAACATTTGGCTGAGGAGTTTGTGCCCATGTAAGAGTGCTAATTATTACACTACATAAAGTAATTGTTAATAGCTTTTTCATATTTAAATTGTTTATTCTACAATAAATGTTTTTCTTCTAGTATCTCCAGTAAAGCGATGCAATGGAGTTCCTGTTTTATCAACCAATTGTTTGGTAATTCCATTAATGGTAATAGAGAGTACAAACTTATCAATATCCCAATTATCTGCACCCATACCACCGCCACCAGTGTGCCAAAGCTCAACTGTTTTAATGTCATTGGTAGTAACATTAGCGATGCTATTTACTTGATTACTTATAAATTGATGCTCTGAAAAATTATCCCAATTTTGCCCTTTATTAATATTGTTAAATGTTAGTTTTTGAGTGGAATTTTTAAAAGTAATTACAACTTTGGCATTATCGTTACCACCTCTTAAATCATCGCCACCAACTCCTAACGTTACAGCAATGCTAGATTTTTGAGGTGGCGGAAATTTATCTATCCAACCACTACCAGAAATTATTGTTGGGTTTCTTCTAAAATCAAATCGCTTTCCTGTTTCCGAATTGTCGTAAGTCATTCTCCATGGCGTAAGTTTTGGATTAGTGTATTGAGAATTGAGTAATTCGTATTTTGTTGTTTGTCCATTTTTTTTGAATGTAGCCGTTACAATTACTCTATCTATATCCCAATTATCGGGGCTTTTAGTTGTAGGACTGTTGGAGTTTGTATGTTTTCTACTTAATTCCATAGCCAACAAATCACCAATAGCCATTGAAGTATCTAACGGTATTGCTATTTTACGAATAGAGTTTTTAGGCCAAGTGGCGTTGCCGTTGATGGCCCGTTTAATAATCTCTGGTTTATTTGTAAACAGCAATTTAACATCTGGACTAAACTCTGTTGTACCAATACCTCTTAAATCATCTTCGCCGGTTTTAAATTCAATTTCAATTTTGTTTTGAGAAAACACATTTGAGTGTAATACTGTTGTACAAAAAAGGAATGCTACTATTATTTTTTTCATTATAAAATTTTAATTATTGAATAGGAATTAATATTTCTTGTTTACAGTTGATTCCATTTAGTTTATAAACAAATAAAACTTTTGCTTTGTCATCTTTGCTTATTAAGGGTTTAGTTTGACTAATATTTTTTATCCAGCTACGTTTTTTATCCCCTATTGATGTAATAATTGTTTGCAAAAAAGTAATTTTATCGCCAATTGTGGCTGATTTAATTTCCATTTTGCAATTGGTATTATTAGTAAAGATTATATTGGACTTATAATTGTAAGTTGTAAGTGTAGGGCTGTATTTTTTTACTTTTACAAAAGCTATATTCCCTGTTGTAGCAATATTATTTGCTTCGCAAGAACAAGTAGCAGGTAAAGTTTGTGCAGAAGATAGTATGCTTATGAAAAGAACTGTTATAACTAAAATAGATTTTTTCATTGTTAGTTTATTTATTGTTTATTGTTTCCAATCTAAGTCTACATCTATCAACCCATGTACCACATTATTTATTTCAAATTGCGGATAGCGTTGATAGTACGTTTCCTCGTAAACACTGTTATTTAATGTGCAGCTGTTTAATTGAAGTGGTAATGTTTCAAACGGTAGGTTGTAATAATAATATTTGGTAACATTTATAGTAATGCAATATTTTTTTTGTGCCACAAGCATTATTGGTTCTGTTAAAACAAAATGATTATTATTAATACTATCCGCTATAGTAAATTGAAAAGTTTGAATTACCTGCTTAGTATCTGCATCCCAAATGGTTACGGGCAAGGTAGCCTTAGTAGGGTTTTTTATCCATATTCCACTAATTCTGCCTTCTTTATGAGGTGTAAATGCAAAGCCAAGCTCCCAACCAGGTTCTCTGCCTTGTGCTTCACGTTGAAGTACAGGATAATTTTTGTACGATTTAAAAAAAAACTTTTCTGTACCTATATACGAAATACCTTTTGGCAAAATATTGCAACTGCTAAATGCACAAACAAATAATATTATACTATAAAATTTCACTTATTATTCTTTTACATTAAAATTTAATTAGCATTAACTTTTTTTCTTCTTTTTAAGTAAATCCTTATATTTTAATTTCATTTCTTCAAGTGTTTTTTTGCCGATTGTATCTCTTTTTACATCATCTTCTTCCTCCTTTTCTTCCTTCATTATGTCATCCAGTTCTTCTGTCCTATTTTTAAAACTTGTGGGGTCAAATTGTACATTTACATTCTCTATTTTATTTACAACTACTTTTTGTTTTTCACTTTGGCTACCAAGGCACAAAAATGTAAGTCCGTTTATATTGTAAAATCCAATACCCACTGTACCCAAATAATTTTTTACAGTTCCATCAGCAGGCAAGTTTTTGCCATACAAATACTTCAATTCTTGCTTTGGGTTTTTTGACTTTACATTATAATATGGAGTTGCTTGTACACTATTGTTTAAATATTGTTGGGCTGTGGCAATATTTACAGTAGCTTTTTTTACCGTTACTTGTACTGATACTGATGTTGGCATATAGGGCAAACTCTCCACCCATTTATCTTTTTTGCCTTCTGTATAAAAGTGAAAATTTTGCTTGGTTTGTGAGTAAATAGTAAAATCTACATCGGCATTTGTAGCTGCTACTAACTTTGCATGATTGTTATCTGCAAAATCAACACCAATAAATCCATCTTTTGTATTTAAATAAATAGCACCTTGGGATTGTTCTTCTTTGGCTGTTGCAGTAAATGACAACTTAATATTAAAAGCCACTTTAGTGCCTAGTGATATACTTTTACTTTTAAGTGTTTTAAATACACCGTTTTCGCCTAAAAGGGTATCTAATTTTTGTTGTGCAGCTATACTGTTACAAAAAAATGCTAAGAAAAATAATGCATATAATTTCATCACTTTTTATTTTGGTGTTACTAAAATTTCTACTCTTCTATTCTTTTTTCTATTTTCTTCATTTGTATTTGGTACAATAGGATTGGCTTTGCCTTTACCAGTTTCGTTATACACAAAACCAATATTATTTTTTAGCTCTTGCTTTAATATTGCTGATACTGCTTGTGCTCTTTGTAAGGATAATTTATTGTTTTCATCGTTTGTACCTATATCATCAGTATAGCCATCAATATTTAATTGAGCATTAGGCATTGTTTTTAATTCGGCAGCTAATTTTTTTATTGCATTAATACCTTCTTCTTTTAATATGGCTTTGCCAAAATCAAATAACACCTCTGCATTTAAATTTAATTTTATGGCTGCACCTATGGCTGCAATAGCATCAATATCTGCACCAGGAATGGAAGATTGTGTAGTTAAATCGGTAAGGCGAACGTAATAGTAATATTCATTGGGTTTTACATAATTGTGAATATCAACAGAAGCAGTACCACCGCTAATTGTGCCTACATTAACCCAAGTGTTTCCATCTTTTGAAATTTCTAAATTTGTAGGCTCTATTGCTCCAGCTTCAAATACAAATAAATCTGGGCCATTAACGTCAACCAATGCATTGTTAGTAAACTTTACTGTGAGTGTGCCATTTAATCCTAAGCTATAAATTCCTTTATTATTTTTTACATTAGCTTCTTCAATATAATCGGGTACGCCTAAGCAATTTTCTACCGGAAATTTAATATCGCCTTTTATATAATTTGAGGCAACAACTTCATCGGCAAAAGAAGCATCGCCCAGTGGTAAATACACCAAACTGTTTTCGGATGTGTAGGTTTTGCCTACTTTACTTCCAAAATTAATTGTAGGGTTATTTTTTTTAAATTCGAATTCTAGCTTGTCAGATTCTTGTACCACATTTTCTGCTTTTTGTTTTATTTTATAGTAATGCATATAATAGCCCGTTAATTGCATTGATTTTGATGCAGCATTAATTTCTTTAATTCCATTAAAATTGGAAAGTTGATTCACCAATTCCTTTGCTTGATCGCTATTTCTTATAGCGTCTGGTGCAGGAGGCAGGTTCTTAACTTTTTCTTTTTCTTCTGGGGTTAAATATTTATAATTGCTTTCAATACCTTTTTTATTAATGGTATAATTGGATTTACTTCTACTGTATTTAGATGAAATTTTTGGCGATGATGAGCTACCAGAATTTATAACTTTACTATTTTCTTTTTTGGATTGGTTTGAACTAGTATTTTTATTTGTAGGCTCTGTTTTAACCTTATCTAACATTTCGTTTAGCTTAATTAAATCAGCTTTGTTTTTATCCGCTGTTTTTTTAATTATATAGGGTGGTGCCTGTGCTAGTAATTTTATACCACCACAACTAGTTAAAAATAGTATTGCAAATACCAATGCCTTTTGTTTCATTATTTATTATTGAGTATTTTATTAAATTACCTTTCTATTAATTATTTTATTACTAAGGATGTATTAGTTTAATGGGTTGCTTTTGCAAACAAACTTTATTATGTACTTTAAATTTTATTGTAGCCATTACCCAATTATCTTCACCATCGTTTGTTATGGGTAATTTATTTTTAATTTTAAACTCCTTATTAATAGATTGGGTATTGCTATTAGATTGTTGAGAAATTGTATTATTAATAAGTATAGCACCACTTCCAATATTAACACCCAATATTAGTGCTTCACAATTGCCTTCGTTTTTTAATACCGCATCAAATAAATAGGTTTCAATAAATCCTCCTCTTCCATTTATTACTTTATTGGTAAGTGTAATTGTTCCATCAATTAGTACAGTATTTTTTTTATCTGGCTTTTTACAATTACAAACCTCTGTTGTTTGTGCATTTGCATTTATTGCAAGTACTATACTCAGCAATATTATTAATGATTTCATATTAATACATTTTTAACTTGATTATTAATCGGCTCTTTTATATCTGGCTTTCATCATTTCAAAATATAGAAATCCATATCGCTGATACCAACCAGGTTGTGCATATTGGCTTTCGGCTTGGTCAAATTCTAGCAAACCATCTTTTAATAATTTAATAAATTCTTCATACTTGGTATCATAGGTTTGCTTTAAAGTAGAAAAAGATCTATTAATCTTTGCTCTTTCTGCTTGCCAAGCGGCACCACTCATGGCATGAAATCCGCTATAACTATCACCAAAAGCAATGGCACTTGTTGTAAAATTTTTGGTATTGGTGTAAATACACTTCATCCGCTCAAGTAACATTCTTGCATTATTCATTTTATTTACAGCTTTGGTATATACTTCCTCACATTCAGTATTGCCTGTGCAGGCGGCAGTCATTAAGGCATCGTTACTTACACTAAATTCGGGTGAGCAATCATTATTACTTAGGTTCTTGGAGCTATTCCATAAATTAGCTGCATTATCGGCCAAGCCTGCTATTTCACTAAAATTATTATTTATAATAGTATTAATAGCTCCACGTACAGTTGTAGGATCGTCTGCTGCTCTTATAGCACCCCACTCAGTAGCCGCAGTTTGTATTACACCTTCTGCCTGCTCTTGTAAACTTGGAGTTTGAGCATGGGATTGCAAATAAAAAAATACAAAAAATATGGAAAGTAAATTTTTCATGTGTTATTTTTATTGATTTTGGTTACATGGAATTCGCCAATAAACATTTACGGTTGCTCCGAATATTCGGAGTCAACCATTTGTTACGGCTCATTTCATAAAATTATTTTATTGTTTTTTTGATTTAGTAGTTTTTGAAGCCTTAGTGGTTTTTGATGACTTAGGTTTTTCTTGTGCAACTTTAGCTTCTTGCTTTTTAAATGGCGAGGGTAAATCTTTTGCTCTTATGGCTTTACCTGCCCAAGTAAACATTTGATAAGGCTCTCTGTTTTTGGTAATCATCATAATACCAAAGCTTCCTTCGGTTTTAAAATTCACACTCCATTTTCCATTAGCTAAATTGCCTTTTTGATTAGGTGTTTTCCAATTATCTTTACAAATTTTAATTTCTAAGTTTTTGTTTTTTCCTGTTGTAGCAAAATAAACAGGCTGATATATGCTTAACCCTTTAACAACAAAATACGTTGTATCTTTTTTGGGTGTTACGGTTGTAAAGTTTACTTTCCCTTTCCAAGTGGTATCACCATTTTCGCCTGCATAATCTATTAGCCTTAGCTCAATTGGTTTTATATTTTTATCGAGGGTAAAGGGTTGGGCATTGCTAAATTTTACTAGCAAAAGCAGACAGAATAAGATTGAAGTTTTTTTATACATTATTTATTTTTTATAGTAATATTAGTTTGACCTAAAATTCCACAGCAATTCACTGTAAGTGAAATCAACAAAAGTGGAATGTGCTGGTCCATTAAAATTTCCTGTTGAAGAGTGTCTAAAATTCCCTGCCTGAACATTAAAATCGTAATTTGGATAATTTGTAATTGTAATATATTGGGTTATAGGATTTAACATAGAAGCATCAGCTGTGTAGTCAAAGCAAGTATGGCAACTCTTATGATGTGTTCCAATGTTGGTTATAACTTCAATTTTAATTCTTTTCTGAATATAAGCATTCTTGTCAACCAAGAACTCTTCGTATGGCTCATTTTCAGCTCTTGGGCTATAAAATAACTTATTTCTTCCCGTATTACCTCTTGGTTCTCCTTCCAAAGATTGCAAATAAGCGTTCCTAATATTATAAACATAGTTAGAAATTGGGTTATTTGCATTTTTAGGAACATCAAAAACTGTAATTACATCTGGCTTTCTACTCTTGAAATCTATAAAATTACAAAGCACATACTCTCTATTATATTCATCAAATTCTTTAATTTGATAAGAGATTTTACCATACAATCTCCTACAATCATCGTTATGAATATCAGTAATAACCCCATTAAATTTTACACGGAGAGCCATTTTTTCTCCTATTTTTAGCCCACACAATTTGCGATCATCAATTACAACATTACCGTTTTCTAATACTGTTATTCTCTCATTTGCTCTACTATGCCCAGAATTACATCCAAAAAAATCCAAGTAAACTAGCATTTTGGGGTCACTCATCCTAATTGAAATATTCTTTGCTATAAAGGGTAAATCAAGATTTTCTTTTAAATAAATATTTTGAGTAAATAAAGCACTTCTTCCTTTAAAGTCAGGAAATTCAAAAACTTCTATATAAGGTAAGTTTTGAAATTCTATCCCAATAACACCGCCCTTATTAACTCTATAATTAGAAATATCATTTGTTAATTCAAAAGCATTTGCATTAGATACACCCATAAATATCTTCTTTAGTATCCCATTCCCTTTTTTAATTGATATTAGATCTGGCACAAAGGGTAAACTTACATTATTTGTATTAGATGTAACTCTAACTACTCTTCCTTGATAATTTGGAAATTCATAAATATCTACCCATGTGTTCATTAATTCACTTATCTCTGGAGACAATAAAATGGTTCCTGAGAGTCCCCCTGAAGAAATAATACTATTTTGCAAAGCAACCTCCTTATTTTTTTCTTCAAGTAACTTTTTTAATCTAACTACTTCTGCTTCTTTATCGTTTATTTGATTTGAAATTTGGCTTGCTTCATTTGATAATGCAATTTTTGTTGGCAAATTAGTTTCATTGTCAGCTTGTTGTAGCTTAAGCTGATGTGCTTTTTTAAGTGCTTTAATTTCGCCTTCAATTTTTGTAATTTTCTTTTTAATGTCAACAATTTCATTTTTATCTTGTGCAAACCCAATGCTTGCAATAAAAAGTAATAAGAATAAAAGGGAAATTATTTTTTTCATAATCTTAATTTTTTATTTCCTAAATGTTACACTAAAGGCTGGAGTATTATTATTAGTGATATTACTTTCCTCTACACCATGTAATAATTGAGCTTTGGCAATTACTTCTTTTGTATAAGAGTTACTAGCATTGGTTATTTTTAAAGTATGTTCTAAGTGATATCTAAAAGTATAGATATCGGTTATTTGCCCTCCAGGTGGTATTATAGCCGTAACCTCTACTCTGGAAGAGCCTACAGTAGTTTCAGAAGATAGAGTATAAGTATGGTGAGAGAGAAAAATTGTAAACCCGTTTATCGGTGTAGTGCTATTATTTTTATACCCAAGCCGCATTTTTACTTCAAAATATTCAGGGTCGGTTGTGCTAGGTCCTTTACTTATTACAGCATAATATTTTAATTGTAAATCGGGTTTATCGGGTAGCAAAGGGGTACCAATTGGTTTTTGCTTTAGCACAGGCTTTGGTTTAGCACCTGGTATTTGCACCTGTGCATTAAGCTGTACACACAGGCTTAATAATAAAATAGTTAATAATTTTTTCATTGTTATTTATTTTTTATTAATTATTGCCTTGGCGTTCTCTTTTGTTTTTTACTTATTGCGGTCTTCTTTCGTTACGTTCTTGTCGTTGTCTTTCTCTTTCCTGTCTATCTCTTTCTCTTTTTGCCGCTCTTTCTTCCCTAGCTGCTCTTTGTCTCTCGGCTCTTTCTTGCCTTTCTCTAACTTGGTCTTGCCTATCCCTTTCTCTTTTTGCTGCTCTTTCGGCTCTGGCGGCATCTCTTCTTTGTTGTTCTTCTCTTTGAGCTTGGGCATCTCTTTCTCTTTTGTCTTTTTGCTCCTGTTCTTCTCTTTGCTGCTGTTCTTGTCGTTCTCTTTCTCTTTTATCTTTTTGCTCCTGTTCTTCTCTTTGCCGCTGCTGTTGCTCTTGTCGTTCTCTCTCTCTTTTTTCTTTCTGTTCCTGCTTTTGCCTTTGCTGTTGTTGCTTTTTTTCTTGCTGTTGTTTGTCTTTTTCTTTATTTCTTTCTTCCTGTTCTTTTTTCTGCTTTTCCTTTTTCTCCGCACTTGCTTTTTTCAAGCATTCTTCATATTCTTTTGATTTCTCCCTTGCTTCTTTTACAGTTAACCCTTTATAAGATGGTTGCTCACAAGGGTTACTTGCTTTTTCACCATCTGCTTTTTTTGCATCTTGAGCTATCGACAATAATTGTGTACTAAGGATGCTTATTAAAAAAATTATTTTTTTCATTTATTTTCTTTTTATAATTTTTAAAGTTTTTCAACTACTACATTATCAATATAAAATTCAGCCCCATCGGCCATAGGTTGCGTATTACTCCATTTTGAGTAAATAGTTAGGTTATCTATTGGTTTTTCATACGTAAAACTTAACTGCTCCCATTTGCAGGTAGTTGTTGATGCCACTGATTTTTGATATGCATTATCTCCACTATTTATTACACCAATGGTCATACCACCACGTACTACATACACCCAACAACTAACTTTTACTCCCTTGTTTGCAGGCAATGGGTTTTGTGCAATACCACTATGACCAATGGTGCTAGTAATGTGCATAATATTACCGCCAACACCACTTTTACCTGTAGCTGCTAATTGGCAACAAGTATTTTTAATATTTACTAGCTCAGTAATCATACAGGAATTATGTGTAGGATTATTAATCCAGGAATACCACCTATCTGCACCTGTAGAATCTGCCCAATCTGTAGTGCCGGGTTTATGACAATATCCAGTAGGGTTAGCAACTAAATTATATCTAGTTTCAAAACCTGAGTTAACAATAAGGTTTTGGGAAAAGGATAAGTTGTACCCCAAGCAAATAACTAGCATTAACGTAACTTTTTTCATTTGCATATTTTTATTTATTAATGATGCAACAAAAATGATGTTTTACAACCGCATGCACAATGCCATAAATGAGGGATATTGTTTTCATAATATTTAAAACTATTGTTTGCTGTTGATTACAAATGTATTTTTAAACAGAGAGGATTAATATACTAGATATATGGTATTTTATATTTTATACTATATATCTAGTACATTTAAGCACATTTAAGTAAATTTACTTATCCAAAAATATTTGTAATGGAAGAGCTACAACCACTTTTACCTATTGACTTTACAGAAAAAATGTTAAGAGATACAGAAGAAAAAGTTGATTACTTAGCTTATTTTAAACCACAAATAAATGAAGCTATTAATTTTGCTATCGGTCCTTTTTTTTGGTTTATACCCGACCAAGCTACCATGACAATTATTGCTGCTAGTGAAAACATACATCAATTAACTCCGTATAAAAAAAATGAATGGGTAGGTAAGGATGCAAATTTTTGGGCAAGCAATATTCACCCAGAGGATAGGTATTATGTACTTTCTGCAGCTGCATTAGCAGCAGAACTTAGTGAAAAGTATTACAGAGAAATAGATGATAAAATTAGAATAAATATTTATTGCCGCATGTTGGATGCTAATTATAATTTTAGGTGGGTACTAATGCAGTTTCCTAATAGGTATTACAATAAACTGAATAAAATATGTAGCACTTGGGTAATGATAACCGATCTATCGCATATTGGAGTATTTTTAAACCAAAATATGATGACGGTAATTGATACCTCAAATGATACCAATCAATATTTTTCTGTATCTGTAGAAAATAAAGAATTAACGTCTTTAGCTCTTCCACACATTACTAAAAGAGAGCAACAAGTATTACAATTAATGGCAAAAGGTTTAAATAGCCCTGCCATTGCAAAAGAATTATTTTTATCGTACCACACCGTAGAAAAACACAAACGTAACTTAAGAGTAAAAACAAATACAAAAACATCTGCAGAGTTAATGGCTTTTGTATGTAGGCATAATTTATTTTAAAGAAACCACTATTTGCCTCCAGAAAATTTATACACCGCTGCTGTAGCATTATTTACTTGCAACTTTTTGTATATTTTTTTTATGTGACTACGTACAGTTTCTACAGCAATATTAGTTTCTGCTGCTATCATTTTATAACTATATCCTTTTACTATATATTCTAGTATTTCCCTTTCTCTGACAGATAAAGATTCTACATCTTCATTAGCAGTAGTTTTATTTTTGGGTACAAATGTTAATACTTTTTTTGCAATACTACTTGTCATAGGAGCACCGCCATCCATTACATCTTTAATAGCACTAGGTATTTGATCAAAATTTTTTTTTAGTAAATAGCCATTTGCTCCAGCACATATAGCATTAAAAATATTATCTACATCTTCAAATACTGTAAACATAATTACAGGTAGCTCTTCATAAATAGTTCGAATTTGCTTAACCGCATCTACTCCATTACTTTGAGGCATATCAATATCCATTAACACAACATCTGGCTTTAATATGCTAATATCATCTTTAACACATATAGCATCAGGCATTGCAGCAATTACATCAAACTCACTATTAAAAAGTAATAGCGTTTGCATGCTTTTGCGTAAACTTTCATTATCCTCATAAATTAATACTCTTATTGCCATTTTTCAAAATTAATACTTCCTTTTATTTAACTTATGCCATATTTAGGGGATAGGCACTATTAATTTAACTTCAGTACCCTCTTTGCTGGTAGCAATTAATAAAGTTCCACTTAAGGCTTGTGCCCTTTCTTGCATTGATTTTGTACCTGTGCCTGTAGTGTTTCCTTTCCATTTACCATTATCAAAAATTACTAGTTCAATATTTTTTAGGGTTTTATTTAATTGAACGGTTACCCTATTTGCCCCAGCATGTTTAGCAATATTATTGGTAGCTTCTTTAAATATTAATAACATCTCTTTGCGATACTGTATGGGTAATTTTTCTTCTTCCATAACCTTGGCTACATTTACTTGCACATTAATATTGAGAGGTTCAAGTGTTTGTGCTGCATATTCTCTCATTCTTGCTACTAAGCTTTCTATATTTTCATTTTCACTTCTTAAACTCCAAACAATATCACTCATACTTTGCTGTATAGCTTTACTTTGTATAGATATTTGATGCAGCATTTCGCCAGCTTTATTTGGTTGTGTTTGTATTATTTGTTCTGATACCTGACTTAAAATATTAATACTAGTTAATGTACTTCCTATTTCGTCATGCAAATCCTTTGCAATATCACCTCTTGTATTAGCCAGCTTTAATTTTTCCTTTGCTTCAGCTTCTAAAAATATTTTGCTACGTATAGTAAAGCTGCCAAAAAACATAATACTTTCTATTAATGTTCCTAAATCATTATAAAAAGGCAAATAATTTAATGGAAATGTATTAGTAGGGTATTTAATCATTTTTGAAGAAAACATATAAGTAAGTACCGAACCAATATAAAAAGATAATGACCCAAATATTAAAATTCTAGCAATTATATTACGAATTCTAAAGCCAATAATTGAAATTCCTAGTAGCCCAATAGGCATACAAACAAGTGATATCAAATTGTTTATTGAATTATTAAGCGATATGGAACTTATACTATAACTAACCACTAGCGACAAAATACAAAGTGCTAAATAAATTTTTCCTATAGTATCTATTACTTTAAAAGTAAGCGTATCTGTTTTTTTTAATCGTAAAAAATCGATGGCAAAATAAGAGTAAAATGCATAAGTTAAAATACGAAAAGCATTTGCAGCCTTATATAATTCAAGATTATTAAAATACTCTGAAAGTTTATTGGCATGCAATTCACTAGCTACAATTGTAAAGTATATAATACTTGTTAACAAATAAGATACGTAATAAAAATAAGTACCCTCTTTAGTTATATGGTAATGCATATAACTTAACACAGCTAAAAAATATAACACAAAACTTGTGCTTAATAAAAAATATAACTCTTTACCAGCTATTTTTGTATGGTAAGTGTAACTAATAGTAAGCACTACACTAAGTATAAAGAAAAACAAATAGCCTATTACATGCGTATTTTGTTTTGACAGTAAATTAGTTTTTTTGAATAACGGCATTACTATAATAATAAATTGATATTATACAAATATATATAACATTAAAAATATGACTACTAATAGTTTATACTCAACCTACAAAACTACTTTGCAAAAGATTGCAGATATTAAATATGCCTCGGCTGTGTTACAGTGGGATCAAGAAATATATTTGCCACCTAAAGGTGCTGAAATAAGAGGCCAACAAATTGCAACACTTAGTGAAATAGCTCATGAACAATTTACCCATGATAATGTAGGCAACTTACTCAAGGAACTAGTAACTAAAGATTATTTAAATGAAGGGCAAAAAAAGAATGTTCAACTTAGCTTAGAAGACTATACAAAAAACAAAAAATTACCTTCAGCTTTTGTACGGCAAATGAGTGAAGCTGTTAACAAAAGTTTTCATGCATGGATTGAAGCTAGAACACAAAATAATTTTAGGCTTTTTGAAAAGCCCTTACATAACATTATTGAGCTAAAAAAACAAGAAGCAGATTATTTAGGCTATCAAAAACATCCTTACAATGCTTTAATGAATGATTACGATAAAGGCTTAACTGTTGAAATTACAGATGCTGTATTTGAAAATTTAAAACCACAATTAACCGTTCTACTAAATAAAATAAAAGATAAACCTAAACCTAATAGCAGTTTTTTAAACCAATACTTTAACAAAGATGAACAATGGAATTTTGGGCTACAATTGTTAAGCGGCATGAATTTTGATTTAGATGCTGGTAGGCAGGATATTAGTGAACACCCTTTTACAACAAATTTTAATAGTAATGATGTAAGGCTTACCACCAGAATTGATGAACATGATTTTGGGAATATGACTTGGAGTTGTTTACATGAAGGGGGTCATGGGTTGTATGAGCAAGGCATACCACAAAATGAGTATGGCTTACCATTAGGCGAATATTGTAGTTTGAGCATACATGAAAGCCAAAGTCGTCTTTGGGAAAACAATGTGGGAAGAGGATTACCGTTTTGGCAGCACTACTATCCTTTATTGCAAAAACAATTTAGTACCCAGTTGGGTAATGTAAGTATAGATGATTTTTATAAAGGGATAAATGTAATTAGTCCATCATTAATACGAACAGAGGCTGATGAGTTAACGTATCATTTCCATGTAATGATTAGATATGAAATTGAAAAAATGTTGATTGAGGGTTCCATTACTACAAAGGACATTCCTGCCTATTGGAATGAGCATTATAAAAAATATTTAGGTGTAACAGTACCAGATGATAAAAATGGTTGCTTGCAAGATGTACATTGGAGCCATGGTAGTTTTGGATATTTTGCCACTTACAGTTTAGGAAGTTTATATGCAGCACAGTTGTATGCATCTATTTTGAGCAAAAATTCGTCTATCGAAAAAGAAGTTGCAACAGGAAACACTCTACCTGTTTTAGAATGGTTGAGAAATAATATTCATAAATATGGAAGATACTATACTTCAGAAGAATTATGTAAAAATGTAACTGGCGAAACATTAAACAGCAGCTATTTTATTAACTATGTTACAAAAAAATACACTACTATTTATAACTTATAAAATTAAAAATTATGACACTTCTATTTAATAAATTAAAATTTTGTATTGCTGTAATAGCTGCTACTCTTTTGCTCTTTACAACTAGTGGTTGCAAAAAAGAAAGTGAAACAGTTGATAGTACAGCTTTTTTCAATAACAATGTATTAAACAAAACATTAACTATACATTTAGCTATAGATAATGGTGCTAATGTAACATCTAACTATAGTGCATATACCTTTACATGTGCTACTGGTGGCGTATTTACTGCTGCAAATAATTTATTTTCCGTTACTGGTACTTGGGCTGCTAATGCAGATTTTAGTAAAGTAACTTTTACTTTACCTACACCCCCAAGTGAGTTTATTTTCTTAAACCGAGAATGGACTTTTACAAAGTTTACCACTCCAATTCTGGAACTGGGCTACTCAACAACTGCTGGTGGAGATAATAAGATATTGCATTTTCAAAAGCAATAATAATTAACCTTTTACTTTATGTACTAAGTCAATATATTTTTGCATGGCATCTTCTTTAGAAATACCTTTTAAAGAATGCCATGCATTATATTTTGCTTTACCTACAAAGTCAAACATATTGGTTGGCTCTTCAATATTTACATCTCCTTCGCTACCTTGTTTATAGTATGAGTATAGCTTTAACAAAGTTTCATTATCTGGCTTTTCAGTAAATGTTTTTGTAAGTTCTCTTGCTGCTTCAAATTGTTGTAGTAATTCCATTTGTTTTTTATTTTATTGATTTTGTATAAATTTTTTGCACTTCATCTAACTTAGTTACATAAGCACTACGGCCATGTGTGCCAATAATTATTTCATTTTCTCTTTGTTGTATTGCAATATCATGCACTGGTACTCTAGGTAAATTTTTACCTGCCATACTCATAAACGATTTGCCCATGTTAAAACTAACATACACACCATTATCGCTACCTACGTAAACTATATTTTCATTTTTAGGATCTTCTTTAACAACGTTTAAAGGCTCAAAAGGTAAATCTGTACCAAGCTGCATCCATGTACTGCCATAGTCATCACTCATTAAAAGATAAGGTGCAAAATTATCGTTGCGATATCCATTTAATGTTACATACACCCTACTCTCTTTATGCTGCGATGGCATTACACGGCTTACATATAAGCCTTGTGGAATATTTGCAGGCAATGTTTTACTTATATTAGTAAATGTATAACCACCATCTTTTGTAACATTGATATTTCCATCATCACTACCTACATAAACTAACCCAAATTTTAGTGGAGACTCAACTATTGTGGTTAAAGTGCCGTATGGAATTTTTCCTTCTTTTTTTCCATTAGTCAAATCTGTACTTAGTGTTTCCAATTTTTCGCCTTTGTTTAAACTGCGGTGAAATTTATTACTACCATAATAAAATACATCAGGGCCATGCTTGCTTAACCAAATTGGTGTTTGCCAATTGTATCTTAGTTTTTGCTCTCCTAATTCATGCATAGGATGAATACTGATTGGTCTTCCTCCGTCTAAATTTCTGCGGTTATAAAAACCAAATTGATAGCCACTATAAACAGTTTTGTTATCTCTTAAATCCACTTGTACTTGCATACCATCGCCGCCGCCAATAGCTTTCCAGTTGTAAGCATCAGCTTCAACCTCTAGTTCTTCATCTTCATCAAATTGTGTATTTATTTTGCTACTACCATACCAAGTGCCATTATCTTGCAAGCCACCAAACACATTGTAAGGTTTTGAGTCATCAGTTGTTATGGCATAAAATTGTCCTACAGCATTATTTGTAATTTTAAACCAATGCTTACCATAATCGTATGTAATATTACAACCCCCATCATGGCCTGCAACCCAGTGCCCATCTCTATTTGGGTTTACCCAAAGGGCATGCCAATCGGGGTGAGTATTGCTTTTATCTTTTATAATAAATGTTTTGCCGCCATTATCTGTGTACAAACAATTAAAACCTAAAATCATTACTTTATTTTCATCTGTTGCACTCATACTTAATTTGCCAAAGTAATAACCATAAGTATTGTAGGTGGATATTTCTTTTTTATTTGCTTTTTTCCAAGTAGCTCCGGCATCATCACTTCGGTATAACTCACAGCCAACAATACCTGCATTTTGAAAACCATCATCAGCTACCAACCAATCGTACACTGCAGTAGGTTTTACTTTATCTTTTGCAATTAAATCTTTTACGCTTGTACTTCTATATTTTGCATCAAAACCATTTTTAATTAAAAAACTGTCTAGCTTTTTATCGTTTAGTAGGGCAAATTTTTCTTTAGTAATATTTTTAAAATCATCTAGTTGATACTTAGTCGTATCAATTTTCTTTTTAGCTGTGTCTGGTTTTAAATTATTGTTATCTACTACTGCATAAATAATGTTTGGATTTTTTGGGAACACTACCACACCTATTCTACCAATTTTATCTCCAGTAGCAAAGCCGCTACCAGCTTGTGTTATATTCTTCCAAGTTTCGCCACCATCATTACTTTTATATAAGGCAGAAGTTTTACCACTTTCTTTCCAATCCCATGCTCTACGCTCTCTGTACCACATAGCTGCATAAATTTCGTTTGGATTTTTTGGGTTAATATCCATTTCCACTGCACCTGTATTTTCATCAACAAATAAACTGTGTTTCCAGGTTTTACCACCATCGGTTGTTTTAAAAACACCACGTTCTTTATTGGCTGAATAAAGATGACCTAAAGCTGCTACCCAAGCTACACTTGCATTTGTGGGGTGCAAAATTATTTTACCAATATGATGACTTTCGGGTAAACCTAAATACTCCCAACTTTTACCATTGTTATTACTTTTATATACACCAATACCACTATAGCTACTACGGCTGCTGTTTACCTCACCTGTGCCTACCCAAATTTCATTATAACTTCTTTTACCTATTATTTGTCCTAATGAATCGTATTGTGGTACTGCTACCCATTTTACTGCAATATCACCAATACTAAAAGCATCTTCATTATCAAAAACAGGTGTGAGGCTTTGGCCGTTGGTAGTTGTATAAAATAATCCGCCGCTTGCATAAGCTATATAAAATTCGGTTGGGTCGTTGGGGTTTACTTCTACATCTACTACTCTACCATTCATTTGTGTAGGGCCAATTGAAGTGTATGCAATATTTTTTAACAAAGAATTCTCTTCTAAATTTTTACGTTTTTGTAA
This sequence comes from Ferruginibacter sp., assembly GCA_017988335.1. Lineage (GTDB taxonomy): Bacteria > Bacteroidota > Bacteroidia > Chitinophagales > Chitinophagaceae > Ferruginibacter. The sequence continues at coordinate 12,933 of JAGNRZ010000018.1, read as the reverse complement.
GCCAGCTAAACGTTCTGTAGCCGAAGTTGGCTTAATTTGTGCATGTAAATAATTAACATTTATAAAAACAACTAAAAATGTAATTTTGACTACTATTTTGTGGAGAGATTGCATTGAACGTTGAATAAAGAACCGTCTGTACAAGAGTGCGACGCCAATGAAGCTTAATAGAATTACCAGTGTTTGGTTCATAAAAATAAAATTGAAGTTATGCAGAATTTAAAAGTACATAAACTGTTGCTTATTGCCACAACAATTTGTTTGTTTTTGACGAAAGGATATTCGCAAACTTATAAGTTAACGGATAATGGAGATACCTTGAACTTAATTGATGCCAAAAAACAAAAGCAAGGTAAGTGGGTAAATACAATTCCTGAGCAACGGGGTAATGAGGGTTATGAAGAAGAGGGCATTTATAAAAATGATAAAAAAGAAGGGTATTGGCGACTGTATAATTTACAAGGTGATTTAATTGGTGTAGAGCAATATAAATTAGGTGGCAAGCATGGATTACAACAATATTATACTTACTTAGGCAATTTAGTTAAAGAAGAAAATTGGAAAGGATACGACCCTGAAACCCCCTACGACACTATACCTGTGTACGGACAAGGCAATGATGAAATTATAGATTTTAAAATTGTAAAAGCAGAGCAGTATAGTGTAAAGCATGGTGAGTGGCGATGGTACTCTGCTGATGGTAGTGGCAGATTAGTTAAAACAGAAAAATATGATAGAGGGCTTTTAGAAAAAGATCCTAATGCTGCACCTGTAGCAAAAGTAGCCACTAACGAAAAGAAAAAAGAAGTACCCAAAACTGCAGAAATGCTTGAATGGGAAAAGAAAAATAAAGGCAAGAAAAAAGTGATAAGGGATGGAGCTACTTACCAGTAGTTAGTATTAAGCAATCAATGATTAGTACTAAAGTAATTTTTAAAAAATAATAGTTGATAAGGAATAGCATTTTGCCAATATGCCCAGTTATGCTCCCCTTCTCTTTCGATATAAGTATGTGTAATATTTAGCTGTAACATTTTTTGATGTAGCTGCCTGTTGCCATTAATAAATATATCTTTTATGCCGCAATCAAAAATCATAGATTGGTTTGTTGTAGCATATTTTTCTATTAGGTTTATAATTGTTAAATTGTTCCAATTATTAGCGTAGTTGAGTGTGTCGCCAATACGCTTGGCAATATCATATTTATTTTTACTTTCTTTTAAATTAACGCCACCACTTGTAGCACCTATAACTCCAAATATATTAGGGTGACGTAAGGCTAAAAAAAATGCACCATGCCCACCCATACTTAAACCGGTAATAGCTCTATTGGTTTTATTGGGAATGGTTTTATAATGAGAGTCGATATAACTTACTACCTCGTTAACAATATGTGTTTCGTATTTATAAGTGGTATCTATTGGGCTATCAAAATACCAGCTGCTAAAGCCTCCATCGGGGCAAACTAAAAGTAAATTAAAATTGTCTGCATATTTTTTAAGGCTTGGTACTTTTACAATCCAGTTGCTATAGTCGCCACTGTAGCCATGTAATAAGTATACTACTGAAAAAGCTTTTTTCTTTTTATAACCATCTGGCTTAACAACTACACAGTTAATTGATTTTTGCATAGCGGTGCTATAGATAGCAACAGTATCTACCTTGGCGGCAAAAGAAAAATTTACAACTACACAAAAGACGAAAGCTAATTTTATAATTTTAACCATAAATAAAAGTACAAAAAAAGCCGCTCAAATTTTTGAGCGGCAGTTTTTCAAGTGTGTACAATTATTTTACTACTGAAAGTTTTTTTGTAGCTATGTCACCAGTAACTCTATTCCTCAATCTAATTAAGTATAACCCTTTTTGTAGATTAGTTAATTCAATTGAATTAGTAGTAGTCATTACTAATGTTTTAATTATTTTACCAGAATTGTCTATTAACTGAACATCTGTAGGTTCGGATAAATCGCTAATTGAAATTTTTGTTGAACCAGAAGATGGATTAGGGAATACAGTAAAATCATTTACTGTAGTATTGCCTTTAATGCTTCTTGTTTCTGATAATTTGTAAGTATTGTCTTTATCTACCATTTTAATTCTGTACTGGCTTACAGCCTTGTATGTATTATTATCTTGATAAGAATAACTAGCACCGCTTGCAATATTGGTTGCAGCAACAAAACCCACTTTTACAAAACCATTATCAGTTTTACGCTCTATATCAAATCCTTTTGCATTAATTTCTGTAGATGTTTTCCAGCTAAGTTGAACTAGGCTACTATTTTTACGCTGAGCATAAAAATCGGATAAGGTGATGGGTGCTAAACCACAAGAACCCATATTATTTGACTCTGATAAACTAATAAAGCTTTGCCCTATTGTGGATACAGCCGCATACATTTTACGTAATGTATAAGGGCTAGAATTGTATGGAGCATTTAATAAGATAGGTCCTGTAGTATAAGGAGTACCAGGAGTAACTGATATTGCACTACCGCTACCTATTGTTGTAATTAAGATATCGGGTGTAGCACCAGCAGTACCTTCATAAACACCATCGCCATCATCCATAAAAATATCATAATAAATATCTCTAGTTGTAGAAATTGTAGATACTGTTAAATTATAAGAAGCACAAGTTCTAGTTAACGATACATTTGGATCTGTACCACCAATTACAAAGCCCTCCATGGCACAATGCACTACAGGATTATTGTTATTAGCATTACTACTCCATGAATCGCCTTGAAAACTAAAGGAATTTGTACAAGCCCCTGGTATAGTTATTTTTACATTTGACACAACAATACTATCTGCACCAGCTACAGATGACGTATATTTTGCAATACTTAAGCCAGGATTATTGGTGGGTGTTTTAACCACCACACTATTAGCTGGCCCGTAAGTTGTTTCAAAAACAGGAGATGTGCCAAAATTGTTAATCACAAAATTTGCAATCGTAGCACTTAAATCAGTTGCTGAAGGCTGACATTGATTACAACCATAATTTAAATTAGGATAATCTGGTTGTCTCCATAAATGTATAAACACAATTTTATTACCTGAATTAGTAATAATATTAAATGACAAGTTCATTGTGATTTCGCAATTTCCTCCTGTGGAGCTTTGGATGTTGTTAATTTGAACAGTTGGGCTAATAAATGAGCATTGAGCCGAAAGTTTTTTTGCTTGTAGGCAAATCAATATAATGATGCCTACAAAAAGGGTGAATTTTTTTTTCATTTTAATAAAGTTTAATTGGTGAAGCAAGTTGGCTTCACAGAAATTGGTAAGGCTTTATATAGAATGATGGATATAGAAAACTAATACTGGCGAATAAACACAAGCAAATTATTCTATTTAATAAAATAACTTAGAGGCGATTGGAAAATGGTAGGTTTAAAAAGGAATTGTGGAACAAGGTTTACACGAAGCTATATATAATAAATTATAAAACCAATAAAAAAGTGCTTAAAAAAAGCACCTTTTTATTAATTTATTGATATAGTGATTATTATTTAATTTCTTTTTGCATTGGATTACCTCCTCCTCCGCCGCCGCCACGTGGATTTCCGCCTGAACGGGCTTTAAACAATTGAAATTTACTAGGCTCAGTAAATTTAGGCCAAGTATTATTTGAAGTATTAATATCTGCAGTTTCTCTCATAGGATCTATTTGTATTGACGCTACTTCTTTATCTTTCATAAATGCTTTAGTTACTTTGTTTTCATTTTTACGCCATACGTTAACACCAATTCTATCTACTTCTTTTGTACCATCAGTATATGTCCATTCAATAATTAGTGGCATTACTAAACCACCTTTATTACTAAATGTAAGCTCATACATATTTTTTTTGCCTGCAATATTAAAACGTTGAGCTTCTGTAAAAGTATCAATAGCTTGTACAGGTCTTGTAATTTCAAAAGGCGTACTATCTACTTTTACTAGTCCTCTAGCATATTTCCAATAAAAGTCTCTTAACGATTGATCGGCATCTGTAGCAAACACAATATTTTTATCTTCTCTATTTCTTATTTTAGAAATATCATCAAATGTATTTAGTATTGGTTTTGCTACTGGTATTTTTGTAGTACCTCCGCCACCACCAGCTCCAACAGGTTTGTTACTTATATCTGTATTTAAATTAGCCCATTTAACTGTATCCAATGAAATATCGCAAGGCTCTGTGCCATAAAACCATCCTCTCCAAAACCAATCTAAATCTTCTGCACTTGCATCTTCCATTGTTCTAAATAAATCGGCTGGGGTTGGGTGTTTAAATGCCCATCTTCTTGCATATTCTCTAAAAGAGTAGTCAAATAAATCTCTTCCCATAATAGTTTCACGTAAAATATTTAAACCTGTAGCAGGCTTACTGTAAGCATTGGGTCCAAATAAAGCAATGTTTTCGCTATTCGTCATTATAGGTTCAAGTTGGTCTTTAGGCAGCTTCATATAATCTACAATTTTATATGCTGGCCCTTTACCTACAGGATATTTATTATCCCATAATTCCTCAGTTAAATATTCTACAAATGAATTTAAACCCTCATCCATCCAGCTCCATTGGCGTTCATCACTATTAATAATCATAGGAAAAAAGTTATGCCCAACTTCGTGTATTACTACACCTAGCATACCATTTTTAGTGCCTTCGTTGTAGGTACTGTTTTCGCTGTAGTTACCATTTGCATCTTTTTCACAACGTCCAAAGTTGAAACAAATCATTGGGTACTCCATACCGTTAGCAGCTTCTAAACTTTGTGCTACAGGGTAAGGGTATGGTATTGTAAATTTTGAATATGTTTTAATAGTATGTGCTACGGCTTTTGTACTATACTTACGATATAAAGCATAAGCCTCTTTACCATAGCCACTCATACACATTACTTTTTTACCACTAACCATGGTTGGCATAGCATCCCAAATAAATTTACGGCTACTGCCCCATGCAAAATCTCTTACCATATCTGCTTTAAAAATCCAAGTTTTTTTAGCCGTAGATTTTGTTTTTTCTTTTGCGGTAGCTTCTGCTAGGGTTACAATTTCTGTAACATTATCGGTAGCTGTTTGTGCTTTTTGCCAACGAGCCATTTCTGTTGGGCTTAGTACTTGTGCATAGTTTTGTCCTTGTCCTGTACTCAATACCACATGATCGGCAGGTACTGTCATGGCTACTTTAAAATTACCAAAGGTTAAAGTAAATTCGCCTGTGCCTACAAATTGATGATTTTGCCACCCTTGATTATCGCTATACACACAAAGGCGTGGATACCACTGTGTCATTGTAAATAAATCGTTTCCATCCTCTGCAAAATTTTCGTAACCACCACGGCCACCATATTTTGTACGTTCAATAATATTATAATTCCAATCTACATTAAATACAAATTGCTGACCTGGTTTTAAAACAGTAGGCAATTCTACTCTCATCATAGTTTTGTTAATAGTATAGGTTAATAATTTACCCATAGCATCTGCTACTCTGGTAATATTAAAACCATACTCTTTATCCTTATCAATTTTACCACTAAAGCGTTGGATATCAGTTTCAGTGATTGTTTTTGGCATTGTACTACTATTTTGATAACCTGAGTTATTAGTAGTACTATGTTCGTTTTCATCTAACTGCAACCAAATGTATGTAAGTACATCAGGAGAGTTATTGAAATAAGTAATTTTTTCTTTCCCTGTTAATCTTCTGTTTGGTTCATCTAGTGTACAAGTAATATCATAATCACAACGCTGTTGCCAATATTTTGGTCCAGGTGCACCACTTGCAGTTCTATACTCATTTGGTGTAGGTAAAATAGTGCCTAGTTGCTCAAAACGATTACCATGGTTACTGCCAGGATTATTTTTAATATCCTGTGCCGAAGCTGTAATAAAAGTTAATACCGCAAAAGCTAAAAAGAGAATTTTTCTCATGTTGTTATTTTGGTTTAAATAAAATTATATATTATCAAATGGCAATCTACGTAATGCCATGTTCAAAGCTACTAATAATGCAATAATACTCAAAACCCTTACCCACCAAATTTGCTGTAATTTAAGTTTATTTACAACAACAAAGCTTACAGTTAATATTATGGCTACTACCAATATTTGTCCAGCTTCTAGCCCTATGTTAAAGCTAAACAAACTCCAGCCCATGCTTTGGTTTTTTGCCAGCATAAACTTTATAGTATTGGCATATCCTAAGCCATGTATTAAGCCAAAGAATAGAGCAAAAGAATAATTCAACTTTATTTTTTTTGCATCATAATTTTTAATACCCAAATTAAACATGGCGGTAAAAACTATTGTACATGGTATTAAAAACTCAACCCAACCCTCATTAATTGATATTAGATTATACACACTTGCTACCAAGGTTAACGAATGCCCTATGGTAAAAGCTGTTACTAATACCAAAACCCTTTTCCAATCTTGTACTAAATAAATAGCTGCCAATGCTACAATAAAAAGTAAGTGATCCAATGCATCTAAACTAATAATATGATGCCAACCCTCTTTAAAATAAAATACAAAATCTTGCATTTAACTTTTTTGTTACTTAATAGATACTACTTTTGTTATCAAATATCTTCATCTACTAATAAAATAAAAAATTTGAATAGCTGAATGGCAACTATTTTATATAAATGGCTTTTAGTATTATTAGTTTTTATAACTATGAGTTTTGCTCACCCTATTTATGTGAGTGTTACTGAGGTGGAGTATAATAACACCGAAAAAAGCTTTGAAATAAGTTGTAAGGTATTTACTACCGATTTTGAAAAAGCATTATCGCAACATTACAAAACTCCTATTGACTTGCTAAGTGGGAAAAATAAGGCGGCTATGGATGTTATTGTAAGTGATTATATACGCAAAAGCTTAAGTATTGAAGCCGATGGTAAAAAAGCAACTCTTACTTTTTTGGGTTACGAAAGAATTGATGAAGGCATTTACTGCTACTTTGAAGCCGAAAATATTAGCACCCCTAAAAAAATTATAATTACAGATAAAGTACTTTACGATTACAAAAAAGAACAGGTAAGTGTATTACATGTAACAATTGGTGGCGAAAGAAAAAGCACCAAAATAAATAACCCTACTGATAAAGCAGAGTTTGAATTTTAAACCCCTATTTCAAATTGTGATATACTTTTTGAACATCTTCATCTTGCTCTAGCTTATCTACTAATTTTAATACATCGTTGGCTTGCTCTTCGTTAAGTTCAACAGTTGTAGTTGGTATTCTAGTAAGTTCAGCAGTCATTACCTCTATCTTTCTATCATCTAAAGCTTTTGCCATGTTCCCAAATTCGGCAAAGGCAGTACGAATAATGATATTGCCTTCGCTATCTTCGCCAATTTCTTCTAGCCCAAAATCAATTAATTCTAATTCTAACTCTTCTAGATTTTGACCTGTATTTTTTACTTTAAATTCACCCATTCTGGTAAAGCCAAAAGCCACACTACCACTTGTGCCCAATGCTCCTTGCCCTTTGGTAAAGTGCATACGTACATTAGCTACCGTTCTGGTACTATTATCTGTCGCAGTTTCTACCAATACGGCCACACCATGCGGTGCATAACCCTCGTAGGTAATTTCTTCGTAGTTGCTGGTATCTTTACCCATGGCTCTTTTAATAGCCGCTTCTACTCTATCTTTTGGCATATTACATGCCTTTGCATTTAAGTAACATCTACGCAAAGCCGGATTATTATCAGGGTCGGGACCACTTGCTTTTACGGCAATTGCAATTTCTTTACCAATACGAGTAAAGTCTTTAGCCATTTTATCCCAACGGGCAAACATGGCACCTTTTCTTACTTCAAATATTCTTCCCATAACAAATTAATCCTTTAAAATAGTGTGCAAACTTACGAAAATCATTTTTTAAGGCAGTACAATTATGTAAGTTTGCCAAAATTAATTTTATGGAGCATAAGCCTGTTTATTATAAAGATTATTTAGCCTTAGATAAAATATTAAATGCACAACACCCCGAAAGTTTTGCTGCTGGCAAACAACCAGCACATGATGAAATGCTTTTTATTGTAATTCATCAAGCATACGAATTATGGTTTAAACAAATTTTGTTTGAAGTAGGGAGTGTAATAGATATTATGAGTAAACCTGCTGTAAATGATAATAGCCCAGAGTTGCAAACCGTTGTACATCGTTTAAAAAGATGTGTTACTATTTTACGTGTATTGGTACAGCAAATAGATATTATGGAAACTATGACGCCAATGGACTTTTTAGATTTTAGAGATATGCTACGACCTGCAAGTGGTTTTCAAAGCTATCAATTTAAAATTTTAGAAGCTAAGTTGGGTTTAAAATTTGAGCATAGACACGGACAATCTTATTATACCAGCCAACTACAACAAAAGGATATTGATATTATTAAAGATGCAGAAAAAACAAAATCGGTTTTAGAGTTGGTGAATGATTGGTTAGAAAGAATGCCCTTTTATGATAAAGTAGAAGATTGGGCAGCTTATGAAAAAGTATATGTTGATAGCCTTGCCGATGCCGAAAAAAATAATGCCGATTTTTTTAAATCAGTTTTAAAAGAAGATGGTTCGTCGGGAGACGAACCAAGGCTACAACAACTTTCTGCTAAAGCCAACAGGGCAGCTTTGTTTATTATGTTGTACAGAGGTTATCCAATGCTTGAATTACCTTTTCAACTACTAGACACTTTGTTAGAAATAGATAATCAATTAGCTAGCTGGCGTAGTAGGCATATAAATATGGTACAACGTATGATTGGCACTCGTATTGGCACAGGTGGTAGTACTGGAGCTGGTTATCTAAAAGCTGCTATGGATAAGCATTATGTATTTAAAGAAATTGCACAATTGAGTAGCTTTTTAGTAGATAGAAAAAAATTACCAAAGCTGGATGATGAATTGGTTAAAAAGTTAGGGTACGTTTAATTAGTTGTACTATTTTTCAAATGCTTCGTCAACAGGTTCCCAAAGTTCTATTTTGTTGCCTTCATTATCTAAAATATGTACAAATTTGCCGTAATCAAAGCTTTCAATATTGTCTAAAATAGTAACTCCTTCTTCTTTTAGTTGAGCTACTAGTGCTTCTAAATTTTCTACTCTATAGTTAATCATAAACTCTTTGGTAGAAGGTTCAAAATACTTTGTAGTGTCTTTAAATGGGCTCCACTGTGTAGTGCATTTTTTTAATGGATCTTCTGCATCTCTCCATTCAAACATTGCTCCATAATCATCAGTATTTAAACCCAAATGTGTTTTGTACCATTCTTTTACTTTTTGAGAATCTTTACATTTAAAAAAGATGCCGCCAATACCTGTTACTTTTTTCATGTTTATCTAGTTTGAGAATTTGTTTTTCTTTTTAAAATTAATGCACACAAAATAGTTACAATTAAGCCTACTGGCAAAATTTCTGTATAGGTAATCAAGGCATTAAAAAATGGGTTTTTGTACATTTGGGCAAACTCATTCATTTTATTGGTTTCCTTAGCAATTTCTGTTGCACTTGCACCATTGGTTTTCAACTGCTCAATGGCTTGGGCTGCATATTTTTCACCAAAGTCCGGCATAAAACAATAGTAGTTAATTAGCCAGGTAATAACATAAATGGTAGAAGCAATTAATGTAATTAAAATACCAATTTTAAAAGCTTTACCAAAACTAATACTACCATTGGTATGCTTATCCCTATAATTTTTTACCGCTACAAAAATCATAGAAAAAGCAATAAGCATACTGGCATAACCAATAATCATTCCGCCAGTAAAATTTCCAGTGCTGTGGTAAACGGCTGTAGAAATTGCCATTACTGTAGCTACTATTACGCCAGCAATTAATCCATAAACAATAATAATTTTTTTCATGTTACAATAGTTTGGTGTTTGTGGTGTAAAAATGCGGTGTAAAAATAAAAATACCCTCATACTAAAGTACGATTTTTACTTTTGAAGCCAATTTTACTACTAAAGAATGACTATTTAAGGTATAAGGCCTAGTTTGTTGGCTATTTCAATGGCTTGTGTACGGCGTTTAGCATCTAACTTAAAAAACAAATTTGCCACATGGGTTTTTATAGTGCTGAGAGATAAAAATAATTTTTCGGCTATTTCATTATTGCTGTAGCCTTGTGCTATAAGTTGCAACACTTCCAACTCTCTTTTGCTTAAGCCTAATTTTTCTACTTGTGCTTCGTTTAAAACAAATTCAGTGGGCTGTGGTACAAATACTTCCTTTTCAATAATTATTGTATTTACTTTTGGCTTAGACAATTTAAGTGCCAGCCAAATACCTAATGCAGTAAAAATTACAGCAATAGCACCAATGTAAAACTCTTGATAATTTTTAAATACCACAAACTTAAGCTCCAGCCATTTTAATAAAAACAATAGCAAAGCAAGGCTTACACCATAGAGTATAATGCTTTTGTTTTTTGAAAAGAGTTGTTTGATGGTGGTTGACAAATGATGATGTTTTTTGGGTATAAAAGTAAAGATTTTATTTTATGGTTTGTGATTGGTATTTGAGATTGCCATTGGTTTAAAACCAGACGGCGGCGAAGAAATTAGCGGAGAATACAAACTGTGACAGAAAAAACCAATGCATCCTATTGCCCCTTGTAATTACTGTGCTTGCAACCACTTTATTAATTGCTTAGGGTCTGCAATACTCCAAGAGTGTGGATGTCTTGCATTATTAGGTTTTCGGTATCCTTTATTTGTTGTTGTTACTAAAACAGCTTTGTTATTACCTAATCTTTGTAACTCATTAATCATAGCGGCATGGTCAAAAATATTGTTGTAAGAATAATCATAACTCCGCTCTTTTAACCACCATTGAATATCTGGTTCTGATATAATCATTATTGGTGTGTTAATTAAATGCTTAATTGCTCTTTGAGTAGTGTCGGAAAAAGAATAAGGTGATTGGTTATAATAATTTTCTAATGCAGTTTCAGGTGTACCATTCATTTCTTTTTGTATTCTATCTATCATAAATAAAACCTCACCATATATATTTGAAGGATTTGACAATCTCACCATTCTTTTGGCACCATGATAATAACGTTCCCAATCAAGTGGTGGGTCAATGGCAAAAACAGCTTTGGTTTTTATGGGATAGTTGTTTTGAACTGATAACTCGGCATATTTTACCGCACAAGTGCCACCAATTGAAAAGCCGCCAATGTATAAGTCTTTGCCAACTAATTTGTATTTATCAACTGCAAGCGTAATAATTTCTTTTAGCGATTGTTGAGAGGTAGAATCGCTTCCAAAATAAGTAGCACCAGTTTTTAAAAGTGGGATAATAGTTAATATACCGTTTTGTGAAGCATGTTTTGGGATATCAGTATGAAGCAAAACGTCTTTTGGTGAATTCCAAAAACCGTCTAATAAAACCATGAGTGACTTTACTTGTTTATTTTCGGGTACAACTGCAATATACATATTTGTTGTAGTGTCCTTTGCATTCAAATAAACCGTTTCAATTTTTTGTGCATAAGAAATGATTGAAACAACAAGTGATAGAATAAATAAAGTAATTTTTTGCATGGCTATGTACTGTTTTAAGTTTGCTGACAGCAATCAAAAGTACAGAACTGAATTGCAAAAGTTATTCCGCTTATCATATTTAGCTAATAATAAAAATTTTGAGATTGCTGTTGGTTGGAAAATAGGGGGTGGTGGAGAGGTTAGTGGAAAAAATCAAATGCGGTAGAAAGGATTAGGAAATCTGATTCTTTCTTATGAAATGTAATCGATTTGTAAACCTAGTTTTTGAGTTTTAATTCTATCATAAACGAAGAATTTCCATGTTAGTATATCTTCGACTTGTAATTTATTGATATTAGTATTTCTGTATTCATTTTCAAGAATAATATAAGCATTTGTTTGCTTTAAATCTGTAGGGTTTGTTATAATCATGGGGACAGAAAATATTGGAGCATCAACCAAGAATACATGTACAAATTTATTTTTATTTAAGTATGTAATTAGTTCCCTTGCAACAAAATCAATGTCAGTTTCTGACACTTCATTTGTTTCTAAAAAATCATTATAAATAGATTGATTGATTAAAGATTTTAAATATAGAGTTTTGATAAAATCTTTCGAAGTCATTTTCTGAGCTAAATTCTTTTCTAAATTTTTATATAGTGCTAACCAAAATAAGTCGCAAAGTGTTCTAAGAGGAAAATTAAATCTAAAATACTTCATTGGTTTGTCCGGGTTAACTAAAGATAAAAATAAATCATTAATTAAAAAATTTTGAAATGAAAATTTTGAATTATCATTATTAATATCAAAAGCCCTTGTTGTAATCACTAAAACATATGTAGCGTTAGTAATATTTTCAATTAAATCTGTATGAAGATTTTTGAATGAAGTTGATAGATTTTTATTATCAACTTTTCTTTTATTCTCTAATGATTCAATTATTCTTTGTGTTACCTGTTTTGCATAGCTTGTATTATTATCAAGGCGGCTCTCGATAATTTTTTCTAAAGATCTTCTAAACTTAGGTGTAATATTTCTATTAGTTGAATTTGATAAGAGCTGAGATATATAAGTTTTTAATCTATTAACTATTCTCCTATATTCATCATCTTCTTCTACTCTAAAATAACCAGAATTCTTATTTGTCAATAGGGTATTTACAAGCTCTTGCTGAGAGTTGAACAATACTTTATCAAAATGTAATTCTTCAAATAGTATTTCTCTTGCGTTTTTCATTTCGAGTGCAAAGGTAGGGGGTGAATATTAAAAATAAAATATTTTTTATAGTAAAACTACTTTATTTTTGATTTTACAAATTTAATTTATTTAACTTTACCATTAAATTTAGTATTTTAGTATGCAAGAAAAATTAAAATTTAAATATTATGATAAAAAAATGTATGTAAAAATAAAATGAGAAGGTTG
>JAGNRZ010000017.1 GCA_017988335.1 Ferruginibacter sp. | reverse complement strand
GGGTGCAGCAGATATTCCAGCCATAGGCCTAATAATTTCGTTTTTCCAAACTCTTAAGTTTGTCCAATAGCCATCACACTCTATTGCATCAAAGTTATCAACGAATGTATTTTCATAAATATCCACATCTTCATTTAATCCTCGATCATAAGAGCCTGCAATACCACTATTCATACCGTCAAAAATATTATATCGAACTGTTATGTTCTTACCAAGATCAGAAAAAATTGCAGCTTCCTCAATAGCTCTTCCTCTTGATGTGGCAATTGAATTCAAGAAATTGTGTACATAAAAAAGAGATTTTTTTATCATTGCATGGCTCCACTTTCCTACATCATGCTTAAATGTAGAATTTTGAATAAACAGATTGTTGCATTGACTACTAAATGAAATATTACTTGTGTTATACAAAAACTTACAACTATCAAAATATACAAAATGAGCATTTCTAATATCAAATACGGTGGCACTATACGCTCCTCCTGCGTTAAGGATTGGTTTACCAAAATGCTTAAACTCTATACCCTTAACTTTTAAATAAGCATTATTATTTTTACCATATACAGTTAAAAAACAAAATGCGGTTGAAAGTGTGACAGACGATGTGTTTGGATTAATTCCTGCATTTGTTTTTATCCATATTGTATTGCCATCTCTTACAAAACCATCATACCCGAAATTAAGTGCAGATAAATTGTATCCACCTAGAAAAGTTTTAGGAGTTAGAGAAGGGTAAGCATATAAAGCAGCATTATCAAGAATACACAAAGTTGAATAGGCCGCAGTGCTGGGTATAGCTGCCGAAAAAAGTTTTGAATCAGATGGATGTTGTTTCCATACTAACGCCGTACTTATACCTCCATCTACTATTGGTTTAGCCCCTGGTGCTGCCATAATACAAATAGGTGTAGCTTCTGTACAATTAGTTGTTATATTTAAATTAAGACCATTTTGAGTAAACACCCCATTTGTAAGAAATATTGTAGTGCCACATTCCACAAGTCCAGAGGAAAACAATGTTGTAATATTACCTGGATTTTCTTCCGTATATAAGTTTCCTTTACCATTTGGTGAAACCCATTTAATATTATTACCTGCTTTAAAATTAGGGCTAGATAATGTAGAAGTTGTAGATATGGGTAATTTACTTGCAATACCAGTAGTATAAATTGTTAGTTGAACATCGTATTTAGTACTTTCTTCTAACAAAAAAAGACTACCCCTAAACTGTGAACTACCAGAAAGAATAATCTTATCGGGAGAAAAACCAGTAACCCATTTGGTTGAAGATTGTTTTTTATATTCTATTTTGCAACTATCGGCATTTCCAATATCAGTAATACAAATACCAATGCTTTGATAAGATGGGTTTAATGTTAAAGTTTGAGAGTACATACTCAAATATATTCCTAAGTGCAGAAGTAATAATAATAATGATTTCATACCATTTTTTTATAAACTAACAAAAAAGAATACATTATTAATTTTTTTATAATTATTGGGTTTAAAGATAATGAAATATATATTCTATTTTATATGCGTAAAAGATCCCTGTATAAACCACATATTATTTTATAAAAATTAAAGAGAAAACGTTTATTGAAAAAAGAAGTCAATTGTTTCTTTAATATCTAAATATAGATTTTTTTATAACCTAATATTGTAAATACTACATCAAAATATCTCAGGTTAAAAGAAATAACGCATTTGTAGACGTAACCTCAACTACTTCTTCTACCGTTACATTTTTTATTTCAGCAATTTTTTCAACTATATATTTTAGATAGCTACTTTCATTTCTTTTTCCTCTAAACGGCACAGGTGTAAGGTATGGAGCATCGGTTTCTAAAACCAAATGTTGTAAATTTATTTTTTGCAATACTTCGGCCAAGCCTGCATTTTTATAGGTTACTACACCACCAATACCTAAATAAAACCCTGCTTTAATAATTTCTTTAGCACTCTCGTAACTACCACTAAAGCAATGAAAAATGCCTCTTACATTTTTATGCTTTTTTACTACATTAATGGTTTCCTGCATGGCATTACGGGTATGTATTACAATGGGCACATTCTTTTTAATAGCTAATTCTATTTGACAATTAAAACTTTCGTACTGCTCTTTTACAAATGTTTTATCCCAATAAAAATCAAGTCCAATTTCGCCTACGGCTACAAAATTTCTTTTAGTAAACCATTCTTCTACTATTTGTAGCTCCTCTTTATAATTTTCTTTTACACTGCAAGGGTGCAACCCCATCATGGCAATACATTTTTTATTGCTATTTTCTAATTCAATCATAGCATCATGTGTGGTGCTATCTATTGCAGGCAAATAAAATTTTTGAACACCCTCTTGTTCAGCTCTTTGTAACATTTCGTTTCTGTCGCTATCAAACTCTGTAGAGTATAAATGGCAATGTGTGTCTATCATCATAACACTGCAAAATTGAATAAAATTTTTAACAATGGTTAAACGATTGTTATCAACTTAAGTCATACCGCTGTATTTATTCACCTTAATTAAAAAAAATATTATGAAAAAAACATTTAAACTTACAAAAGGGTTAACAGCTTTTACCCTTTTTGCTACACTAGTTTTTACTAGTTGTAAAAAAGAAGATGTTGTAACAACGGTAACCCCATTAACCCCCACTGAGGAGCTAGCTGCCACTCTAGAAGCCTCTAGAGAAGATGCACAAATGGAAGAGCAATTTGATGATGTATTTAACATTACAGGTAGTATTAATGCGGCTGATGCTGGAGAAGATTTGGGTTTAGGTTCAAACGTATCTGGCTTAGGTGAATTGGGTGCTACTACTAACACTAGAGGCCGTTGCTTTACAGTAACTGTAGTGCCAAATATTCCAGGAGTTTTTCCAAAAACAGTAACGGTAGACTTTGGTAATGGTTGCTTGGGTAGAGATGGAAAATTTAGAAAGGGTAAAATAGTATCAATTTATACCAACAGAATGCTAGTGCCTGGTGCAAAGGTTTCTACTACATTTATTAACTATCAGGTAGATAGCCTAAAAATTGAGGGTACTCATATTACAGAAAATACTAGCACAAGTAATATGCAAGGCTGGAAAATAACCGTATTAGAAGGTAAAATTATTAACGTAGCTAGTAACCGTTGGAAAAAATGGAATAGTACCAAAAATGGGCTGCAAATTGCTGGTAATGGCACTCCTAACTACCCAATAGATGATGTTTATAAAATTACTGGTGGTGCAAGAGGTTCAAATTCAGCAGGTCATACTTGGGCGGCTGGTGTACAAGAGCCTTTAATAAAGAAATTTACCTGCCGCTGGATAGTAAAGGGTACAGTGCATTTAGTAAGAGATGGTAGAGAAGCCTTATTAGACTACGGAAACGGAGATTGCGACAATCAAGCGATATTATATGTTAATGGAGTAGCTTATCCTATTACATTATAAAATAAAAAATTTTAAAAAAAATTGTTTTTTTTAAAAAGTCGCTTTATCTTAGCAAAGTTTTCATAGGGTACGGATTAAAAACGGGCCAGAGTTTCTACTCAGGCCCTATTTTTTTGTCCTAACTCAAGCCACAATGCTCTTAAAACTATAGCCCTGCTGTGCTGCATATTGCAATAATTTAGAAAAAGCAAACTTCATTCTTTCTTTTGCTTTTTCACTATCATGAAAAACTACAATTGCTCCAGGATAAATTTTATTTTTTATTTGATTAAAACATTTTTGTGGAGATAAGCTTTGTTCCCAATCACCAGCTAAAATATTCCACATGATTATTGTGAGTGGTGAGTGGTGAGTGGTGAGTGCTTGAATTTGTTTCTTAGATATTCGTCCGTAAGGTGGTCTAAAAAGATTTGAAGAAATATATTGCTCAGCATCTTTAATGTCGTTCACATATATTTCGTCACTCGTTTTCCAGCCATTGAGGTGATGCATGGTATGATTGCCAATTGCATGACCTTCATCAATTATTTGTTGCAGTATTGTAGGATATTTTTTTGCATTATCGCCTATTAAAAAAAAAGTGGCTTTTGCATTGTACTTATTTAATTCTTGTAAAACAAATGGTGTAATAGTTGGGTGTGGCCCATCATCAAATGTGATGTACAAAACTTTTTCATTTGTTTTTATATCCCACACACAATTTGAGTAAAGCTTCTTTATCCACCATGGAGTTTTTACAAAGTATAAATCTCTCTTTAAAAAATTAAAGATGGATTTTTTTCTTTTTTGCCAAAAATGCGGTGCAATTGCTGTCATAATACCCAATTCCCAAAAGGGACTTTTATAAAACTGTATAAGAATCTTACCTAAACAAAAGTAAAGTAAAAAAATTTGAGAGTTAAAGCCCCTTTAGGGGTTGAGGCAACTTATCTTTGCAGCATGAGTAAAGTTAGAGTACGTTTTGCACCAAGCCCAACTGGTGGTTTGCATTTAGGTGGGGTAAGAACCGTTTTGTATAATTATTTATTTGCCAAAAAACATGGTGGCGATTTTATTGTTCGTATTGAAGATACTGACCAAACAAGGTTTGTAGCTGGTGCAGAGCAATATATTTTTGATTGTTTAAAGTGGTGTGGTATTGAGCCAGATGAAAGCCCACTGCATGGTGGTAACTATGGTCCTTACCGCCAAAGTGAACGTAAAGAGCAAGGAATTTATAAGCAATATGCCGAAAAGTTAGTTGCTGATGGGCATGCTTATTATGCTTTTGATACGCCTGAAGAATTGGAAAAAATGAGGAGTGAATTTAAGAGTGAAAAAAATCCTAGCCCACAGTACGACCATACATTGAGAATGAAAATGAAAAATTCGTTAACGCTTTTGCCAGAAGAAGTAAAAGAATTAATGGACGCTGGAACAAAGTATGTGGTACGAATTAAAATGCCAGAGAACGAAATTGTAAGCTTTGAAGATATTATACGTGGCGAAATAAAAAATGAAACTGGCTTGGTAGATGATAAAGTGTTGTTGAAAGCAGATGGAATGCCAACCTATCATTTAGCAGTAGTGGTAGATGATTATTTTATGAAAATTACTCATGCTTTTAGAGGTGAGGAATGGTTGCCAAGTGCTCCTGTGCATGTGTTGCTTTGGAAATATTTATTTGGGTTAGATAAAATGCCTAAGTGGGCTCATTTGCCATTAATATTAGGCCCTAGTGGAAAGTTAAGTAAAAGAGATGGGGCAAAATACGGCTTTCCTGTTTTTGCCATGAATTGGCTTGACCCAAAAAACAATGAATTGACAGAGGGCTTTAAAGAAAAAGGATTTTTACCAGAAGCCTTTATTAATTTATTAGCTATGCTTGGCTGGAATGCAGGCACAGAGCAAGAATTATTTACTAAAGAAGAATTAATTGAAAATTTTAGTTTGGAAAGAGTGCATAGTGCTGGTGCAAAATTTGATTATGAAAAAGCAAAGTGGTTTAATGCGGAGTGGATTAAAAAGTTAGAAACTAAAAATTACGAATTAGGAATTAAAAATGATTTTGCGGCTAAGGGTATTATAATAGATGATAATGCTAAATTCGAAGTGATTTTAAATTTGGTAAAAGAAAGATGTACATTGTTAACTGATTTTTATTCACAAGCATCGTTTTTTTATATAGCACCAGAAATATTAGATGCGGATGCAGTAAAACCAAAATGGAATGCAGATAAAAATAGTTTTTTTGTAGATTGGATTTCAATATTAAATAGTTTAGGAAATTGGGATGCTGTTTCTATTGAAAACAGTTTTAAAGAAATAGCAACTGCAAAAAATATAAAAGCAGGTGAGTTGCAATTACCGTTTAGAATAATGTTGGTTGGCGAAAAATTTGGGCCTCCAGTTTTTGATATTGCAGCAATTATTGGAAAAGAAGAAACAATAATAAGAATAAACTATGCTTTGGACATTTTTAATTCCTAATTGTTAATTATTAATTCTTAATTTGAAGTATGAACAGACCGATAAGAGTTTTAATTGCTAAAGTTGGTTTAGATGGCCACGACCGGGGAGCAAAGGTAATTGCCACCGCATTACGAGATGCAGGTATGGAAGTGATATACACAGGCTTACGCCAAACGCCTGAAATGGTTGTAAATGCTGCATTGCAAGAAGATGTGGATGCTATTGGCATAAGCATTTTAAGTGGTGCACACAACACGGTTTTTCCTAAAGTAATTGCATTAATGAAACAAAAAGAAATGAATGATGTATTGCTTACTGGTGGTGGAATAATACCCGATGATGATATGAAAGCTTTAAATGAATTGGGGGTGGGCAAACTTTTTGCACCGGGCACACCAACTACCGAAATAGCAGATTATATAAAAAATTGGGTAAAGGAAAATAGAGCATTTTAGTAGTTATTTTAAAGCAATATTCTTTAACATCTCCATTAAATTGTCTTTTTTCCGACGGCTTACTTCTACCTCATGGTCATTGGTCATTATAAGCTGCCCTCCATCGCCTTTAATATATTTTTTTATATGGTTGATATTTACCAAAAAACTTTGGTGTACTCTTAAAAAATTAAAACTACTCAATAGCTCATCATATTCTTTTAAAGGTTTAGATATTGTAATTTTATTTTGTTCATTGATATAAAAATTTGTGTACGGCCCCGAAGCTTCTATGTATATAATATTTTGTATTTCTAAAAAATGAATACCATCGGAATTAGATACTGCCAATTTTTGATTATGGGCTGTATGGTTATTTTTAATTATTGCTTGAGTGGCTTGTAATTGCTGAGATGTAAATATAGTTTTGTATGTAGTTGCTTTTTTTATGGCAGATTCTAAATCATCGGGATCTATTGGTTTTAGCAAAAAATCGATCGCATTTAATCTAAACGCTTTTACTGCATACTCATTATAAGCAGTTGTAAAAATAACCTGACAATTTAAAGGGCCATGTGTTTCTAAAAACTCAATACCAGTTTGCCCTGGCATATTTATATCCAAAAATAAAATATCTGGATTTAATTTTTCTACTAACAATTTGGCTTCTTGTGTATTTACGGCTTCGGCTACTACTTGTATTGTGGGGGCTATTAAAGCAAGTAAATTTTTTAATGCTTCTCTACTATTTTGTTCATCGTCTGTAATAATGCAATTCATAATTAATTGGTTAAGGGTATTATTAAATTCACAATTGTACCAATTGGTAAATTTTGTTGATTTATTTTATCTGTAATAATTATTTCGGCATTGGTGTGCAATAAATTTTCAATTGTTGCAAGCATATCTGCTGTAAGCTTTTGCCCCCTACTAATGTGTGTTTTACTTTGCAGTTCATTTTGTCTGCCAATGCCATCATCTTCAATAATACAGTGTAGTGTATTACTTTTTTTGTATAAATGAATGAGTAAATTTTTATTGCCAATTTTAGGCATAAGTCCATGTATTATTGCATTTTCGACAAATGGCTGCAAAAGCATTGCAGGTAATTTTACATTGGCAATATTTTTTTCATTATCTACTTTTACTTGCCAAGTAAATTCATTACTAAATCTAAATGCTTCTAATTCCAAATACATTTTTAGGGTTTCTACTATTTCGTTAAGGGGGGTAAAATTATCGAAACTTTGATCTAAAATTCTACGCATTAATTTGCTAAACTTACTAAGATACCTAGCTGCTTCAATAGGCTTTTGTTGTAGTATATAGTTTTGAATACTGTTTAAGGAATTAAAAATAAAATGTGGATTCATTTGGCTTTGCAAGGCTGTAAGTTTTAATTCGCTCATTTGCAAAGCAATTTTATTTTCTTTTTCTTTTAGCTTTTCTCTTCTGATTATATAGGTATACAAAAGTAAAACGCTGGTTAATATTAGTAAAATTCTAAACCACCATTGTTGCCAAAATGGAGGAATTATGGTAAACGAATATGTTGCCGTTTTGCTATGTATTCCTGCTTCGTTAATTGCTTTAACCATAAAAGTATATTTACCAGGAGGCAAGTTATAATAACTAATTTGTTCGTTATTTTTGTTATTTATCCAGTCATTATCTTTACCCTTTAGCATATAACTGTATTGTATAAATGCACTTTGTATATTAATGCCATTATAGTTAAAGGTAATATCGTTTTGATTGGCCGTAAATACAACATTATTGCTATCGGGGTTTATTAGGAAAGGTTTATTACCATTTTCGTTGTTAATAACGGCAATTTTTTGAATACTTATTTGTGGGGTGCTTGTGTTTTCAATTATTTTATTGCTATTTATTTTATACACCCCATTTGCAGTGCCAAGCCAAATATTGTGGT
This sequence comes from Ferruginibacter sp., assembly GCA_017988335.1. GTDB lineage: Bacteria > Bacteroidota > Bacteroidia > Chitinophagales > Chitinophagaceae > Ferruginibacter. The sequence continues at coordinate 23,959 of JAGNRZ010000017.1, read as the reverse complement.
TTGCATCTTTTTCTAAAAAAGCTAGGTTCCAATTGGTAACATCTAATCCATCTTCTGTTTTAGTAAAATATTTTACGCTGTAGGTATTTTTTATTAATTCATTTTCTTTAACCCTATACAATCCATTTAAAGTAGCTACCCAAACATTTTGGTAATCATCTACTTTAATATCATGAACAAAATTATTAGTTAACCCGTTATCTGTATTTATAAATTTATCTTTTACAAAACCATTTTTGGTGTATAAAAAATGTAATGCTCCAAAGCCTTGTGTACGTATCCAAAAGCCTAGTTGGTTGCTATAACATACTTGTGCCAATGTTTTAGAAGGCAGTTGTAAATTAGGCGTAAAGTCAATTAAGGATTGGTTATTATAAAGTAATAATCGTTCTTTTTCGGCAATCCAAATATTTCCGTAAAAATCGGAGTAAAAATAAACAACATTGCTTAATGGTTTTCCATTGCTTAAGGTTGAAATTGTTTTACTAATAGAACCGTTTTTTACACAGTAAATGATATTTGAATTGGCAAACCAAATGCTGCTATCTTTTTTACATAATATGGCATTGCGACAACTATATGGTTTTAATTGGGGTGTTATATTTTTTAGCCGATTGTTGTTGTAAGTGTAAATGGCGTGGTCTGCAAAAATCCACCATTTATTTTTAAAGTCTAAAAATATTGTGCTTACAAAATCTTTATAAAAATTTGTTGCTAAATGTTGTATTTGTTGTGGCAACTTAGTTAACTCATTATTTTTAAAAAGTGCTGTTTGCATAAGTACAGTACTATTTATCAAAACCTGCGACGATCTAATATCTTCATTTACCAAACCGCTTTGCTTATTAAAGTGCTGAATACATTTTGGTGTTAGTTTTACCAACCCTCTAAAGGTGCAAATCCAAATTGTTCCAAATTTATCTTGATAAAAGCTTGGAACCAAAAGCCCAGGCAGTTCATTTTTTATTAACGTAGATGTATTTTTTTGTAACAGCCATACGCCTTCGTCTTCGCAGCCAACCCAAATTTTTTTTTCATCATCTACAAACAAACTTGCACAAAGCGATTTGCTAAAATTGTGTGTACTTAATTTATTTATTTGATTATTTTGCCAATGAAAAACACCATGTTGATTAACAAAATAAAATGCATTTATTTCGGAAGGATGTACAAAAACAACATTTATATTATTGGTGCAATTTAAAATTTTTACAGGTTGCTTATTTGGTAATAGTGTAAATAAGCCCAAGTTGGTGTTTATTATTTTTAAATTATTTTGTAAAGTTGCTACCGTAAATTTAGTTGTAGGCAAATTTTTAAAGCTATCTAACTCATTGTTAAATTGAATTTTATTTTTTTGTATGAACGCATTTTTTCCATTTAAAACAAATGAAAATTGATTATTTTGATTTATGCTAGGATGAGCTGTATAGGTAGATGCTAAGGTATCTGGGTTTAAATAATTTGTAAACGTTTTGCCATTAAAACAACTTATGCCCTTTCGTGTACAAATCCAAAGGTTTCCAATTTTGTCTTCAAAAATTTCGTCGCAAAAATTGCCGGGCAGCCCATCTTTAATGTCATAATTTTTAAAATTTCTACCATCAAACCTACTTAATCCGCCATACGTGCAAATCCAAAGATAACCTTTGGAATCTTCAAATACCCGTTCTATGTATCCGCTTGGCAATCCATTCGCTTCTGTGTAAGTTGTAAAATTGTAGGGTTGGGCAAAAAGGCAAATTGGCTGCAATATAATGCAACCAATAATTACCCATTTAATTATTATTTTTTTTATACTCATTTAATATTTACTAAAAATACAAGTAAAATAATAACAATTGCTAAAAAACAGAATAGCCACCAGTCGAAATATTTTAACTGTTTTTTTTTATCTTTATCATTTCCTATTTTTTTCATTATGCAAAACTTGTAAAATTAAGAAGCGTTATTGTCTGCTAATAAAAATATCTACTCGTCTGTTTTTATTTTTATCCTCTTCGTCAATTTGCTGGGTAGTTATAGGGCTATTTTCGCCGTAGCTTAATAATAAAATTGGTAGTTTTATACCTTTTTCTTCTACATACTTTTTTACTGCATTTGCTCTTTTGGTACTTAAAATTAAATTTGCTACATCGTTTCCTTCTTGGCTTGCATTACCTGCCAAATATACAAAGGCATTACTTTTTAAATTAATTAAAGCGTTTGTTATTGTATTTAAATTAGCTTTTGTTTCTTCTGTTAAATCGGCACTATTTAAATTAAAATATATGCTGCCTAATTTTTTATAAATAACATTTGCTTTAGCAATAGCCCCATTTTTTCCATCTTCTACATTTTGTACAATTCCGTTATTAATTTTTTCATTTAATGCTTTTAACTCTTCTTGAGTTTTACTTATTGCTTGTTGCTGATTGTTAATATAATTGTTGTAATCTGTACTAGTTGTAGTTGTTGGCAATTCTGTTGTAGTAGTGGTTATTGCAGTAGTATTTTTTTTATTTATTTTAAACCCAACAACTATTTCATGAGCATTGCCAAATGCAGTTTTTGCACCGCTATTACTCAATTGCTCGTAATAGTATGTTACATTTAATTTATTGTTTACAGCTAATCCAGCACTAGCATGATAAGATGCTGCTTCGGTTAATTTTATACCCGATCTGTAACCTCCTCCTATCCAAAATTTGTTAAAATAATTATAGTTTAAACTACCGTCGTATTGTGTTGGCATTCCATCAACTTTTCTCATTATTATTGATGGAGTAATGGTATTAAATTCGTTTTTATTAATTTTTATAGTATATCCTAAAGATGCCATATAGTGACGAGCCAATTTATAATTAGATGCAGTTTCATTTAATTTATTATTTTTATACCTCACTGTATTGTTTAAAATTTGTGGAACCGAAAAACCCATTTTTAATCCCTCGTATCTATATAAAATACCAACATTCATATCAAACACTGTTGCAGATGAGTTGTCGTTTAAAAGTATGGGATCGCTAGCATCGGCAACTACAGCCTTACTAAAATCAAATCGTTGGTTAACAATTCCCAAACCAAAGCCGCCCGAAAAATAATGTATTTTATTATTACTTAATTGGGCATGATAGGCTAAGGTTGCCATTGCTGTATTGTTTGTAGTAAATTGTGTTCTATCACTCATGGCTACAAAACCTAAGCCTAATTTATTTTGGGTTAATGAATGATCGAATGTAACAAAACTTGTAACTGGTGCAAAGGGGGCATTACTATATTGCTTTTTTACACCAACAAAAATACTTGTTTCGGTATTACTACCAGTACTTGCTGGGTTGTACAGCAAATTGGTTTGATGATAGGCGTTTAATATGGGCATTTGTTGTGCTTTGCTTAAAAAGCAACTTAAAATTGCCACCATTAAAAAGCCTAGTTTTTGATTATTAATTTTGTGTATCATGTTAAAAAAATTTGTTTTTTAATGCAGCCTAATTACTTAGGTTGCTCATATTTTATCGTTTAATCGTAATAGCTCCTGTATATAATTTTGGAGGGGTTATTATCTTGTACCAGTAGGCACCATCTGGTAGTTTTGCTCCTTTATATGTTCCATCCCAATATTGTAAAGCCGATTTTGTTTCAAACACTTTTGCCCCTCCTCTTGAATAAATTTCTAGTGTAAAATTGTTTATGTTTTCTAAATATTTAATCTTCCAACTATCATTATACCCATCTCCGTTAGGAGTAATTAAATTTGGTATTTCCAAACTAAAATTTGGCAAAACGGTTATCTGTACAGTATCTGCACTTGTGCATCCTTTATCGCTCCAAACATTTAATATAAATTTGTGTATGCCTATGGGCAAATTATTTACTGTTGGGTTAGGTATATTTAATGTATTTAAGTAAGGTGTATTGTTCCACCCAAAAGTAATGCCGCCACTACCATGCAATTGAAAAGATGAACCTTGTATTATTGTAGTATCGTTACCTGCATTACTTATGGGTAAAGGCCAAATTACTACTGTGGTTTTTGCAGTATCGCTAATACATCCATCTTGCTGTAACACTACTTTGTATATTCCTGCATTTACAATTTTTACATTGTTTAATACTGGTGTTTTTAAAGAAGATGTAAATGCATTTGGCCCTATCCAGCTGTACGAAGCTCCAAATAAAGATGATGCATCTAAATTTATGTTACTGCCTTCGCATTTAGGCGAATTATTAACTGCAATAATATTATCAGGAAAATGATGAATATCTACCAAAACACTAACAGGTACACTTTTGCAATTTGTAGCAGTACTAGTTAATTGCAGTGTATAAAACCCTTGATGATTAGCCTCTATTACATCTACAATAGTTGGATTTTGCATTGTAGATGTAAAACCGTTTGGCCCAGTCCACAAATAATTTACATTTGGTGTAGTTGCCGTATTTAATTGCAGGGTTTGATGCTCACATAATGGGCTATTAGATGTAACTGCAGTTGCAATTGGCAATGTATTTACAGTTACAGTTACGGCTGTTCTACCGCTTTCGCAATTGCCATTTTTATAACTCACATAATAAACAGTTGTTGTGTTTAAAATTGGTGTTGTATATGATATGCCTGTATGTATTAAACTACCGCCTGTATTTGCGTTGTACCACAAATATTGTGTGGCATTATTTATAGGACTAATTGATGGTTGTGCTACATTATTGGCACAAATAGTTACATTGTTTGCCGTTAATAAAGGTAAAGGCGTTATTGTTACAGTTAATGGAATTCTTGCACTTTCGCAACCACGTTTTAAGTAGCTTACATAATATGTAGTTGTATTAAATAAAGGTGCAGTAATAAATGTAACTCCTTGGTGTATAAGTGTACCGCCGGTTGCAGCATTATACCAATAGTATTGTGTAGCACCAAACACCGGGTTTATTTGCAAGGTTCCATTATCGCCTGGGCAGGTGCTATAACCTGTGCCTGTTAATGGTTGTAGTGGTTGTACAATAGCTATCACTTTTTTTCGAGGGCCTTCACAAACACCATTACTTACAGCTACAAAAAAACTATCGGTTGCCATTAGTGGGGGTGTAGTAAATGCAATGCCAGAACCCAACACGGCACCTCCAGTGGCATTTTTATACCATAAATACGTACCCGAATTTCCGGTGGCTTGTAAAAATGCCGTGCCACCTGGGCAAGTAGTATCGCCAATGGTTGTAGAAACCAATGTAGGAGGTGCAATTACTGTAATTGTAAAATATTTATAATCGCTGTAGCAAGATATAGGAAACCCATTACGTGTTGTAAAGCCAGTACCATTACCAACCCTGTAAAGATAATTTTCTGGAGTAGTGATGCCTGGTATAATTAAAGTATCGTAATAAGTAGTAGCTACATGTGTAGCTAAAATACTATTGTTTGGTGCAACCCAACTAAAATAACTAGTAGGTAAAGTAGATGTTGCTATTAATCTAATAGATTGATTAGCACAAACCGTTATGTTTGAAATTGTTGGTGGCGGTGGTGGTGTTACTAAATAAACATCCACGAATGTAGAAGGGCCAGTACACCCAAAAGCAGTTGTAGCCCTTATATATATTCGTCTAATATTGGGATTAGGGCTATTGTTATCTGGTAATATTGGATAAGTTTGAATATTACTATTACCTAAATGTGCATTTACAACATCGCTGGCAGGAATGGTGCAGTTAGCATCAAAATAGGCACGTAAGGTTTCGGAATTATTTGCACCACTTACAGTTAAATAAGTTAATGAGCCAACACAAGCACTATCTGTTGTGTAAATTGGTGTAAGTGTACTTCCTTCATTTCTTACATAAATTGTTTTTTTTGTGGCACCGCTTTCGCAGGAACCTCCTCCATTAATATCTAAACTACCCGTTACATAAAAATTATTGATGCCAACATTTAATGCCCCTGAAGGTAAACTTAATGAATTGCCATTATGAAAAAAAGTAGCAACATCTGGCAATCCATTTGGCAGTAAGCTGTAATACCAATTATAATCTAAAAATACTGGCGGCGATGTTGGTGCTACAGAAATAGTAATGGCATCTTCCTTACAAACAGAGTCGGCTGTGGAAATAAGTTGTATGCTTTGGTCATAAAGCGGTGTCCATTCAATTTTTAAATCAACGTCGTAATTACCTACATGCAACATTTGTATAGTTTTGCTACGAGGCTCACTAAATAATGTGTAGGTAATGTTGCTAGACCCAAAATTGTCATCACCCAAACCGTAGTCATCATCCGATCCGTTATCCTCCTCCCAACTTGTATAAAAAATTCTTATCCTACTATCGTTGCTACATACATTTTTGTTATACATTAATGTGCCTGGCAAAACATAGCCGCCACACGGCTGGTCATTTTGTTTAAAAATATATCCACCATCTTGCGTAGCATCTGCTAGGCATTGAAAACTAAATTTGTATCTTGGATCGGGGTTTCCAGTGCCATTGTCTGTACCACAATCGTAAAAATGTTTGTATGCTGTTAAATAAATTTTTACGTTGTATTTTGTACTATGTACTTGTGCTTTACTTTGGCAAATGAATACCAAAGTAAAAACAAACGTACAAATGTGTTTTAATAATTGTTGCTTCATGTTATATTTATTACAGTTTTTTAATTTAAAATTTATTCTACAATCAAATCTGCTTTGGCAAAATAATTTTTGTTGTTTACACCAAAGTATGCATCTGCATCATCTTTTGTACTTATATAAATGCGGTATTTTCCTAGCGTTTTAAATTCATCACATTCTTCATAACTAAGCCTACGCCACTCTGCAAGCGATACCCCTTGGTCTTTTTGATTAATGTATGTTTCCTTACCATCTGCCTCTACCTTAAAAATTCCCCAACGCATCATGCCTAAATTTTTAATTTTTTGTGTGCTTTCAAAAAATAAATTAATGCAACTGCCGGCTTTTATTTTTGTGGTTTGCCCAATGGCTTTCCAATTATCATCAATACTTTTGCAAGTCCATATTTTAAAATTTTTTCTTTCATAAGGAAAACCACTTTCAGTATTTTGCACTTTTGCTTGGTTTGGCTGCACCGTTATTTTACGAAATGCAAAAACAGTTTCTGGGTGTTCGGCATCTATTAATGCAATAGTAATTTCGCCAGCAGGTAAATAACAATTGGTAGATAAAAGTTGATTTTTTGTAAGTGGATACCAACCCCAATCATGAATAATTAATTCGTTTCCCTTATCTATTGTAAATACTTTAATGCCCAACCGTTTATTTACTTTTAATTTTTTAAAGTCGGTAACATTGGTTTGTATATATACCCGTAATGCATTTTCGCCAGTTGGCACTTTAAAGCTGGTATATTCTTTACCAACTTTTACAGCTCTATCGCCATTTTTATTTGGGGCAGATTCTAAAAATTCATGTAACTTAATAGTACAAGGCTGGGCTTTGCCCAAGAAACAGCACAGTATTAAAACAAGCAATACTGGCGGCATTTTTTTAAAATAAAATTTCATGGTGTTTTGTTTTACAATGCAAACATATATTTACAAAAAAACATTTTGTGATAGCTTTACTAATAGGGGTAAAAATGGGTAATAATTGTGTAGTTTAATTACTATTTGGCATACACATTTTTTACAAAAGCGTTGTTTTTATCTTAGGTATTATTTTTACCTTTGGTGTAGTTTACGGAAAAGCAACTAAAAATATTTAAATCTTTTGAAGAGCAAGAAATGTATTTTATTCGATATTTTTATTCATTATCGCCTTTGGAATAGCAAAAAGCATTAGCCGATTTACAAAAAAAATAATAAAGCAAACTTTACCTCTATTTCAAAAAAATAACACTTCGAAAAAAATGAATTAAGATGAACATTGCACACCCAGAATGTTTAAATTTTTTTAACAGTGCAAAAAAAAACAATTTAACGTATTTAGCTATTGAAGGATATACTGTTAACATTTATGTATTTCATAAAAGTGCCGAAGACTTAGGTTTTTGAATTGCCCACACAGAGCAAAATAAAAAATGTTTTTTAAATATACTAATTTACATGGGTTACCCCAAAACTGAATTTGATGATATTAGAAACGAAAATTTTACAGAATATTTCAAATACTCCTTGGGCAGCTTACCAAATGTTATTAATGTAATAACTAAAATTCATTTTAATATTGATTTTTTTAAAGCAGATCTTACAAAAAAAATACGCAACATTGGCAATAAAATTGCAATAGTATTTATTGATTATAAAACATTAATAAAAACAATGCAATTAGCAAAACGCCAAAAAAAATTATGGGGTATTGAACAATTACAAAAAATTAAAAACAATAAACTAACATGAGTTACTCAACCATCTTAACAAATTTAGAAAACGGCATTTTTACAATTACAATTAACAGACCCGATAAATTAAATGCTTTAAACAAACAAGTATTTACCGATTTGGATAATGCTGTTGATGAAATTTATAACAACACAGAAATTAAAACAGCCATCATTACTGGCTCTGGTCCAAAAGCATTTGTTGCAGGTGCAGATATTACCGAATTTGGTGGCTTAAATAAAGATGAAGCCATGGCCTTAGCCAAACGAGGACAAGATGTTTTTTTTAAAATTGAAAATAGTAAAAAGCCAATTGTGGCTGCCGTTAATGGCTTTGCATTAGGAGGTGGTTGTGAGTTGGCAATGGCTTGCCATTTTAGATTGTGTAGCGAAAATGCAAAGTTTGGCCAGCCAGAAGTAAACCTTGGCTTAATACCAGGCTATGGCGGCACACAACGCTTAACGCAACTTGTAGGAAAAGGAAAAAGTATGGAATTGCAAATGACGGCACATTTGGTAGACGCTAACGAAGCATTGCAAATTGGTTTAGTAAATCATGTTACAACTGCCGATAGTTTATTAGAAAGAACAAAAGATATTTTACATGTTATTATGAGCAAAGCTCCTGTAGCTATTGGTAAAGTAATTGATTGTATAAATATTGCAGTACTTAGCGATAGTGCTTACACCAACGGAAAAACAGGATACGAAAAAGAAGTTGAAGCTTTTGGCGATTGTTTTGTAACCGATGATATGAAAGAAGGTACAACTGCTTTTTTAGAAAAACGTAAAGCAAATTTTTTGGGTAAATAACTAAGACAACTTAATAATTTTTACAAACCTTTTTTTATAATATAAATTTAATGGCGTAATTGTTACGCCATTTGCTTTTCCAGAAGTTGAGTGTATAAACTGTATTTCCCCATTTATGTTTTGGGTTATAATACCCATATGCCCTACTACTTTACTGGTACTATCTGTACCGGTAAATAAAATTAAATTTCCTGCTACTGCATTTTGAGCATCTACCTCCTTACCATAATTTGTAAAATCAATAGATGAACGAGGCACTTGTATGTTAAAATGGCTAAACACATAAGTTATAAAACCAGAACAATCAAACCCTTTTGATGGATTGGTGGAGGCATACAAATATGGTATACCAATTAGTGTTTTAGCAAATGCTACAAGTGTATCAGTGTTATTTATTTGTGTAGGTAACTCTTTGATTGGAATAAGTAAAGTATCATTTTTAGAGCTATCATCCACAATTACAGCTGAATCATTGGTTATTAAGTTTGCAGTAACTGGTGTTTCAATTGTTTTGTTATTATCTCCACAGCTGGTATTAATAATAGTAAGAGATAGGGTACAAAATAAAAATAATTTCATAAACGAAAGATAAAACAAAAGCCCCGAATTAATTCGGGGCTTTTTAATCCAAAAAAAATGATTATTTATTTACAATAACTTTAGATGAAATGACCGTATTGGCTTTAGTAATATTAACAGAATAAATGCCATTTTTTAGCATACTTATATCAAGAGTTTTTTTATTTACGCCTTTAACTGTTGATATTATTTTTTGCAAAACAATATTACCCATTTGGTCGGTAACAGTTAATTTGGTTGAGTTTGATTGAACATTAGTGCTAAACTCTACATTAACTATCGAATTTGCAGGATTAGGAGAAACGATCACCTTATCCTTTGTTGTTTCTGCATTTGGCAATACAATTAGTGCTGGTACAATAGAAAAATTTGCATTAGAAATATCAAAGAAAATATTACCAACAGACTCTACTTTTACACGGCAAGTACTACTAATCGAAGACGGTATAATGATTGTTTCAGAACCATCATTTGGTGTTGCTGCAGCTAATATGGTAGTGAAAGTTACTCCACCATCTGTAGATAGTAAAATATTTACATTAGCACAACTAACAGGTGCTGCAGTTGTATTATTTACACTCCATGTAATTGTTTGTGCTGATCCATCTGCCCAACTTACTGCAGTGTTAGGAACGGTAACTGCAAACGGACCAGATGTATTTGATACTGTGACCACAGCATCTGCAAAGGCAGTTTGTGCTACAGCAATTGGAGCAACAGAACTAAATGCATGATTATCTCTTACTGTTAATCTAAAGTTTAATGTTCTAGAAACTGAACTTAAGGCTTCTGTATTTGTACCAGCATCACCACCTGTTAATGGGCCACTAACATTTAAACCAGATAAAATTGTTGCTAGTTTTGGAAACATTCTTGTACCAGACGCAGATGGGCTAAAAGATAACCAGTTTGGCCCCGTTGCTTTTGTTGGCGAAGCCACACTACTTGTACCAGTTTGTGTACTTGATGCATTATCATTTTGCTCCCAACAATATGTTACAGCATCGCCATTAGCATCTGTAGCACTACCTGTTAAGGCAAACGGAGTACTAATTGGAATAGTATAATTGCTTAAAGCTGCAATAACTGGAGCTACATTATTTGCTGTAATATTTGTACTTATAGGACAAGTTTTAGTAGCCAAATTTGCTTGTATTTGTGCAATAGAGGCTTGATGGTAAATATCTATAGAATGTGGTGCAACATCTTGACTTGTAATACCTGCATAGCCCATAATAGTAATACCAGAACCAATTTCTTTATTTACTCCTGTGCCTTCGTTGCTCATAGAAAAAGTATGGTTTGCTCCTAATTGATGACCAACTTCATGTACTACATAATCAATATCAAAATTATCGCCTGTAGGTATACCATCATTTGGTGATGTAATGCCACTACCTTTTGAACCATTTACACAAACGCAACCAATACAGCCAGCATTTCCACCACCACCACTTGCACCAAACATATGGCCAATATCATAATTAGCTTCGCCAATTACTGATGTTAAAGTGGATTGTAATTGTGCATTCCATTGGCTTAATGTTGTTGAATATGGGTCTGTTGAAGGGCTATAATAAATTACAGCCGTAGTATTTGCAATTAAATTAAGATGTAATGCTAAATCTTTTTCATATACGCCATTACAACGAGTAAGCGTAGCATTAAAAGCTGCCATTACTAAACCAACTTGTGCAGAGCTTGTAGCACCAAAATAGTTTGAATATTCACCATTACATGATTGTGCTAAACGCATTGTTTTTACTGTACCATTGCTACTGCCAGTTGCACTTTCGGTAGTTGCAGTTTTAGTAAAACCCTCTACCATATTTGCTTCCACTGTATTACACTTCCACCCTAATTTAGATTTATCTCTACTAGAAATAAATACAGCATAAGTGCCATGATCTTGAGAGTAAGGCTCAATAAATTCAGTTGGTTTATCTGCTCTAAAAACCATGGTTTGAATTCCTTGTGGAGAATAGCTCAGTTTTAAAGTAGCGTATTTATCGGTAATTCCTTTTCCAGAAAAGGCTCTTATTTCAGGAAAACGGGCTTGTAACTCAGGCTCAAAATTTGAAGCTTCATACACTTCAAATTGTTCTAACTCACCATTAGCATTTGGCAAAGAGATTACTGTTGATTTTTGCAAACCATTAGCATCTACAATTGTAAATAGTTGTTGCTTAATGGCATTATTGCTAATGCTAAACAACTTAAATTCTTTTGGAAAAGCTAATCTTGCTACAGCTTTATCTGTAACAATTGAATTTCGATTTTCTTTGCTAACAGACCAAAAGTTATCTGTTTGCGAAAAACCCAAAAAACTAACTAATACTAACATTGTTGTTAGTAGTACAATTTTTCTCATGTTGTTGTTTTAATTGTTAAGTAAAGCATAAATATAAAAACAATAGTGTAAGATGTAAATAGAAAAACTACGAATGTGGAAAAGATTTTTTGTAGAAATTACTATGCAATTTTTGCACTGCCAACATAAAAATTTTTAGAAAATAGATTATTCTGTTTGTATTAACTTTGCTAAAAATATTAAAAGATAATGGAATACAGAATAGAAAAAGATACCATGGGTGAAGTAAAAGTGCCCATTAATGCATACTATGGAGCACAAACTCAACGTAGCATTGACAACTTTAAAATTGCTCAAGATATTAACAAAATGCCCAAAGAAATTATTGCGGCTTTTGCTTATTTAAAACATGCCGCCGCATTAACTAATGCAGATGCTGGTGTACTTACAAAAAAGAAAGCCGATTTAATTGGTAAAGTATGTAAAGAAATTTTAGATAGAAAACTTGATGATTATTTTCCTTTGGTAGTTTGGCAAACCGGAAGTGGAACTCAAAGCAATATGAATGTAAACGAAGTAATTGCTTACCGTGGTCATGTTTTAAATGGTGGAAAATTAAGCGATAAAGAAAAATATTTACACCCAAATGATGATGTAAATAAAAGCCAAAGTAGCAACGATACTTTCCCTACGGCCATGCATATTGCAGCGTATAAAATTTTAATCGAAGTTACAATACCCGGAATTTTAAAACTTAGAAATACGCTAGAAAAAAAAGCCAAGGCTTTTAAAAAAGTGGTAAAAATTGGTCGTACACATTTCATGGATGCTACACCACTCACATTAGGGCAAGAGTTTAGTGGTTACGTAAGTCAGTTAGATCATGGATTGAAAGCAATAAAAAATACTTTAGCTCACTTAAGTGAATTGGCATTGGGTGGAACCGCCGTTGGTACAGGTATTAACACTCCGCCAAAGTATGATGTAAATGTGGCAAAGCATATTGCAAAACTTACCAAGTTGCCTCTTAAAACTGCTGAAAATAAATTTGAAGCATTGGCAGCTCATGATGCTATTGTAGAAGCACATGGTGCATTAAAAACTGTAGCAGTAAGTTTAATGAAAATAGCTAACGACATTCGTATGTTAAGCAGTGGCCCACGTAGTGGTATTGGCGAATTGCATATCCCCGATAATGAGCCTGGTAGTTCAATTATGCCTGGCAAAGTAAACCCAACGCAATGTGAAGCCTTAACTATGATTGCTGCACAAGTAATAGGTAACGATGTTGCCATTAGTATTGGCGGTAGTATGGGACATTTTGAATTAAATGTATTTAAACCTGTAATGATTTATAATTTTTTACATAGTGCAAGGCTAATTGGCGATGGCTGTGTAAGCTTTAATGATAAATGTGCCATTGGTATTGAGCCATTAAAAGCAAATATTAAAAAGCATGTAGATAATAGTTTGATGTTGGTAACAGCACTCAATACTAAAATAGGTTATTACAAAGCCGCCGAAATTGCTCAAAAAGCACATAAAGAAAATACTACTTTAAAAGAAATGGCTGTAAAATTAGGCTACGTTACAGCTAAAGAGTTTGATGAGTGGGTAAGACCTGAGAATATGGTGGGAAAAATATAATTCGGAAATAAAAAAGCACATTTACATTTAAGAATGTGCTTTTTTTATATCGGAAAAATTTTATTTACACTTATACGAAAATTTAATTTTTACACCTCCAATTGCTGGTGGTAGTACAGGTGGTACAAATGCAGGAATACCTGGTTGTTCATCGCCACTCATAATTACATCTAATACATAGTTATCTCTACTCATTCTGTAACTATCAAATTTTGATACTAATGAATCAACTGGAGTGGCAGTACCATTGTAAAAATAAAGTTTAATATCCTTTATAGCATTTGCTGGTTTTCTTCCGTAATTATAAAATTGTAAATACTGTGAATGTGTAAACTCATCTGGGAAAACATATAAATAACTTCGAGGAATAATATTTGAATGGTATTGCATGGTGGCATCCATTTCTACTTGGTTACTTATTAAATTAGTATATACCATCTTTGTAGGGTTGTTGCCTGTATATGTATAATCTACTTTTATAGCAGGTATATTACCAATAGTAAGATTATAGTTTTTTTGAATTAAAAATCCATTAGCATCATATACATAGTCTGCATCAAATTGTGGAGATAAAATATCAGTAGGGTCGGTTAAGCCATGTAATTTTTTTACTCTATTATTAATAATATCCATTACAAAATATTCATCGGGATTTAGGTACACCGTATCATTGGAATAAGTAGGCAATGCCGAAAAAGTTAATGCTTGTGCCAAGCTATCAAATACTGTTATATCATCTACCCTATCCAAAATATTAATAGCAGCTGCTATTGAACCCAAATTAAGTTTGGTAGCAGTATCGGTGTAAACTAATTTACTTATGCGGCAATCTTTACCTACAATTAATTCACTACCAACTGTACTATTTTCGGTACTTAGCTCTTTTTCACAACTCACTAAAAATAAAAATGCGACCGTTATTGTTAAAAAATTTTTTATCATACTATTGTTATTCATCTATGCTAGGTAAATTACTATTTTATTATACTTTTACTACTTTATTAATTGCAAAATATTTGCCAAATTTTACAAGTAGTTAATACTAAATGTACAATTTGTGGTTGTACTGCTTACAACATAATTGTAAGCACCACTATTTATAGGTGTACCTGATGCAGATAAAGATATACTTTGCATACCCAGCGTATTAAATATACCACTGCCTGTAAAACTTACTCCATTTACTGGTGCTAAATTTATCTGATAAATACCCAACGCCGTTACATTTACATTCATTACTACATTGTTAACACCAGCTTGTATTATCTGCCCTGCTTGCCATGTGCCTGTTACATTAAACCCTGTACATGAATTGGGAGCACCACCCATAGAATAAATTGCATTCCCAGTATTACCTGTGCCTACACTAATATTTGCTGTGCAAAGGCTAGTACCGTATTTTACTTTCATAGGTGAAATTGCATTAGTAATAGGTGTACCACTACCATATAAACGAACTGTATTTGCACCACCATAACCCAACCTACCAGTACCTTTAAACACCATCCCATTAACTGTATTTGTTTCAATAGTGTATGTACCTGCTGAACGTACATTAACTACCACATCTAAATAATTATCGGCTGTTAATGCAGTGTCTTTATTATAAGAACCATGTATTAATACATTTTTACAACCACCTATTGAATCGGTAATCATATTGCCAGATGAAATTGCATTAGGATCTGCTTCATCATTTTTTTTACATGAAAATAAAAACACAGTTGCTATTACACTTACTATTAAATATGATTTAAACATTTGCAATTTTTCTTGTGTTGAATTAAAATATTTGAGAACGGGTTAATCTGTTTTCAATTGTTAATGATTGAAGAGGTATATCTATTACTGATTTTATAATTCCTATCCCTTTAGCAAACCATCTTTCCTCTGTAGCAAATGATGTTGGCACCCCAAATACTGTAGCAGCATAATCATATTGTACAATTATTACATTGTTGTAAACGATTGACTCTACGGTTTGTGTTGTACCTCTTGCAGTAATTCTGCCAGTAATTGTAAAATTATTTAGTGGTATTCCATTAAAAACAATATTGCCAAGGTTTGTACTCCATGGAATATTTATTGCTTTAGTGCTATCTAACACTAAATATTCTTGATTAATAGGTACAGTTGTATTTGCTATTCTTCCATTTATATATTGATAATATAATCCTCCATTTTTTCTAAAGTATGTTGAGTCTTGAGGAGTTCCAGTAACTTTTCTTTCAAAAATATGATAACTATTTGCACCAAATATTTTTTGATTTGGGTTTACTTGTAAAAAAGTAGTATCCGGAGTGGGTGGAGGGATTGTGATAACCTTATTTGTCCAATTGGTATTGGTGGTCATAGGTATATAATCTAAATTAGCTGGCGGTGGTGGCGGTGTGCCAGTAACAACTGTAATAGGAAAAGTGCAAGAAGATGTGCCAGTATTTATAGTGTAATTAAATGTACCGGCTGCCGTAGGAGTACCGCTAGCAGTAAGTATTACAGAATTAGAGCCTACACCACTATAAGAACCAGAAGCCGTAAAAGTAATACCGTTTACTGTATTTGAAGTAATTGAATACGTACCAATATTAGTAACATTTACGTTAAACATTACTGTATTTAATGTACTTACAGTTGTACCTACTGTATAAACTGGCCCACTTAGTATGGGGCTACCACAACTAGTAATTGTAAATACAGCATTAGGATTTGTAGTACCTCCTGTAGTTACCGTAACAGCAATTTTACAACTACTTTGATTGCCAAATTTTACAGTAAAATTTTTTATTCCAACCGATATTGGAGTGCCTTTTCCTTTTAAAATAATAGTTTCTGTTTGAATACGAGTAAATGAACCAGAGTCGGAAAAATACATACCATCTATGGTGTCTGTACTTATTTTATACCAACCCGTTTTTGTAACATTAACTACGGCTTCAATAAAGTTAGATGAATTTAATGCGGTATCTTTTATGTAAAGCCCACTTACCGATTGTAAAAAACAAGAGCCAGCACTATTAACCTGAAATGTACCTTGTGCTTCACCTGTAGGTACAACAGGAGCAAACCGTAATTCTTTTTGGCATGCAGCAAAAATAACAATGGTTGAAACAATGGTTAAGTAGGTAATAAATTTTTTCATGCCTAGATATTATCGTTGATAAATTTACAACTTTTACAGCACTTGTGCTTCATCATTTACTATGGCTTGGGTTTCTACGGTAGAATTTGGCTTTTTAGCATCTTTTTTAAAAAATTTACGTTGAAACACTAAAATAGATATTACCCCAGTTGAAATAGCTGCATCGGCAATATTAAAAATGGGTCTAAAAAACTCAAAATATTCGCTGGGCTTGTATGGACTCCATTTAGGAAAGTGCCCTTTAATTACAGGGAAATAAAGCATATCTACCACATTACCATGTAAAAAAGATGAATACCCATTTTTACTAAATTTGGCCAACCCATCATAATAAATAAACCCTTCTTTAGCTTTATCTGCTAACATACCTTTATCAAAAATCATTCCGTAAAACATACTATCAATAAGGTTTCCAATTGCACCGGCGTAAATTAAAGCAGCACAAATAATAAACCCTTTATGATATTTTTCTGCAATTATTCTACCTATATACCAAGTACCAAATACTACCGCCACCATTCTAAAAATAGTAAGTGCCAGCTTACCCCAATTGCCTCCAAAACTCCAGCCATAAGCCATCCCCATATTTTCTACAAAATATAGTTGAAATCTATCGCCTAGTACTTGCCTGCTTTCATGCAAATTAAAACTAGTTTTAACCCAAATTTTTAAGGCTTGATCGGCAAATAAAATAAGTAAAACAATAAATGCAACGGTTCTTACTTTCATGTGGGCAAAGATAATGGAAATGGAGGTTTTAAGAGATAGAACGCTGATTTTTTAAGATGATGATGATTGACTATGATTTTATTGGTTGATAATATTAACAAATAGAAGATGTTTTGGATAATTCAAAAACATCATGGAAATCTTAATCATCATAAAAATCTGCGTTCTGCATCTATTCTTCAAAATACACCCTCTTCACTCGTTGTGATATGCCTGTTAATATTTCATAAGCAATAGTATCTGCATTTTGTGCTAAAGTATTTACAGGAAGGTCTTCGCCAAATACAATAACATCATCGCCTTCTTTAGCATCTATATTGGTAATGTCTAACATGGTCATATCCATACATACATTTCCTATAACTGGGGCAAGTTTTCCATTTACCAACATACTGCCCTTACCATTGCTTAATGCTCTTGGGTATCCATCGGCATAGCCTATACGAACAGTAGCAATGATGGCATCATCATTTGTAATGCCCTTGCGGCTGTAGCCAACGCTTTCGCCTTTTTTTATTTTTTTTATTTGAGAGATGGTTGTTTTTAATGTGGTTACATTTTTTAATTGGGGTTGCAATGCACTATCTACTCCATACAAGCCAATGCCTAGCCTTACCATATTGTATTGCAAATTTTTATGCCTGTGTATGGCACTTGTATTGGCAATGTGTTTTATAAAAGGATAAGGAATACTTTGTTGTAATATGTTATAGGCTTCATTAAATATATTGGCTTGCTGTTGTGTAAAACCATCATGCTCTGCAGCATCGCTGGCAGCTAGGTGGCTAAATACAGTTTGTATTTTAAAGGTTGAGCTTTCTGCAATTTTTGTGCAAAGTATTTGTATTTCATTTATTTCAAACCCAAGGCGTTTCATTCCGGTATCTATTTTTAAATGCACTGGATAATTGGTGATACCATTTTGTTGTAAATAATTTTCAAACCCATCAAAAATAGAAAACGAATATAGCTCGGGTTCTAAATTGTATTGAACCAATACATCAAATGTGGCTTCCTCTGCATTCATTACCATTATAGGCAAGGTAATACCAGCTTTGCGTAACTCTACGCCTTCATCTGCGTAAGCTACTGCCAAATAATCTACTTTATTAAATTGTAACACATTAGCAATTTCAAAGCCGCCACTGCCATAACTAAAAGCTTTTACCATAGCCATTAGTTTTACACCTTCATGTAATTGCTGTTTATAAACTTTTAAATTATGTGCAAGTGCATTTAAGTTGATTTCTAAAATGGTTTGATGTAGTTTTTGCTCCAGCAAATGACTTAACTGCTCAAATTCAAAAACCCTGGCTCCTTTTAATAAAATAGTTTCGCTATTAAAATGTAACGATGGAAAATGTTGCTTAAAATCGTTGGTGCTGGTAAAAAACTGAGCATCGGCAATTGCTTTAAAGGCATCTTTATGTTTTGAAATTTCTGTACCAATGCCTATAAACCTCTTAATATTTTTTTGTTGTAAGATAGCTGCCACTTCGGCATACAAGTCAGCACTTTTTTTACCCGACTGTAAGATATCACTTAATATAACCGTACGTTTTTGATGCTGCTGTTGCTGCTGTAAAAAATCTAATGCAATGGTTAATGAATTTATATCTGCACTATAGCTATCATTAATTACACTACAATTATTAATGCCTTGTTTTAACTCCAAACGCATTTCTACCGAACGTAGTTGCATCATTTTTTCAGAAATAACTTCATCGGCTATACCTAAATGCAATAACACACACCAGCAAGTAATAGCATTTTCAATAGCAGCGTCGTTAGTAAAGGGAACAGATATACTAACTTTTCTATTTTGATACAACGCTTTTATTACAGTGTTGTAATGTTGTATTTGAATAGCCGTAATGCTTAATGTAGCATTACCTTTTTTACTCCAACTAAACAAATGGCAAGTATTGCACTTACTTTCAATGGCTTGGGCTACGCCTACATTATCTTTACAATATATAATTTCGTTACAGCATAAAAACAGTTTTGATTTTTCTTCAATTTTTTGTACTACATCTTCAAAACCTTCGCTATGAGCATCGCCAATACTTGTAAAAATGCCAATGGTAGGCTGAATAATTTTTTGCAGTTTATCCATTTCATTTGGCATAGAAATACCTGCTTCAAAAATAGCTAAAGTATTGGCAATACTCATTTGCCATACACTTAAAGGCACACCTATTTGTGAGTTATAGCTTTTGGGGCTTCGTACAATGTTGTAATTATTTTGAAGCAATTGATACAACCATTCTTTAACAATAGTTTTACCATTACTACCCGTAACACCAATTACTGGATAGGTAAATTGGTAGCGATGATGTGCTGCAATATCTTGCAAAACTTGTATCACATCTTGCACTACTAAAATATTTGTAGCAACTAAATTATCATTTTGTACATAGTTATTATCCACCACAAAATTGCGTACACCTTTATCATACAACTCTTGTATAAAATCGTTAGCATTTCTGTGAGATGTGGAAATAGCAAAAAATAAAGAGGTAGATGGAAATAAAAGTTTTCTACTATCAATCAATAAATGCTCAATAACATCATCATTACCTCTTTGTAAATAATTGGCATTAATAATGGTTGCTATGGAAGATATGGTATACATTATTCTTCAATATCTTTTGGTACGCCTTTTCGTTTATGATAAATAGAATAAAATATTGAGCCGCTTATAAAAACTATTATTACCAACAATGATACCCAAACTGGAATGTGCAAATAATGGCCATTTACACCGGCATAGCTAAGCAAAGGCAATAACATTTTTACGCCAATAAAAATTAATACTATGGCAATGCCTTGTTGTAAATAATCAAACTTGCTAGCAGCACCACGTAGTAAAAAAAACAAACTTCGTAACCCTAGTACTGCAAAAATATTGCTTGAGTAAATTAATAATTTTTTGTTAGGGTCGGGTATTATTGAAAATACGGCCGGAATACTATCTACTGCAAAAACAATATCTATTAAACCAAGCATTACTACTACCATGCTTAATTTAGTAAAATATGATTTTCCACCTCTATTAATTACAAACCTACCATTGGGTTCTTCATCTGTAGTACGTAAATATTTACGCATAAATTTAAACGCCCAATTAGTTTGTGGATCAAATTCTTCATCATCGCCAGCGGCAAACATTTTTATACCTGTGTATGCTAAAAAAACACCAAATACATACATTATCCAACCGTATTTAGCTACTGCAGCACTACCAATAGCAATAAATAAAATTCTAAAAACTATGGCCATTAAAATACCCAGTAATAAAACTCTGCCATAATTGTTTTCTTTTATTTTAAAAAAAGAAAAAATGATAATGAAAACAAAAATATTATCTATTGATAAAGACCATTCTAACAAATAGGCAGATATAAATGAAATAGCATCTTGCTTACCGTTGCCATCAATATTTTCATACCAAATAAAACCACAAAAAGCAAAGGAAAGCACCACCCAAAAAATAGTTTGTAGCAATGCAGTTTTTAAACTTATTGTTGTGTTTTTTTTATTAAGCAGCCCTAAGTCAAAAACTAAGGCAATAATAATTACTGCTGCAAAAACTATATAGGTAAGTTGTGTTTTATCCATTTTTATCGAGTGTATTTTCTTTTATGCAGCCATTGAAAAATAAAGGCAAATAAAATAACAAGCAACACAGGCAATGCTATGGTTAATAATTGCCATGTAGTTTTTTGTGCTGTTACTTTTTTACTATCCAATAGTCGTAATGTATAATCTTTGGCTTTAGCTTCAGATAGGCCAGAAGTGTTTATAAGATAATCTAAACAGTTTTCTAAAAAAACTGCATTTGAAGGTTGAAACGCATATTGTGAACCCACAGTAAAAGAGTTAATACCCATAGGTATGGGTTCGTTTTTAGATACCCCATTTAAAACAATATCTCCATCTGCCACTACAATTATTTTATTATCATCAATACACTCTTGCATAAAACTAGCACCATACAATGCCATACTATCTGCAATAGCTTTTGATACTCTATTTTTATATAATGATGAAAATTTGCCTTCTAACAAAACTGCTACGGGTATATTGGGTTTATTAAAAGAAGCATCATTTTCTTCTTTTTGTGTTTCGTTGCCCGAAATTAAAGCTGGTGTTGCTAATTTTTTAGCATTGTTAGATGTAGTTAATAGTATTGTTTTTTTAATCCCTTCTACTTCAATTGTATCAATAGAGTTTACAAATCTGCCACTTACTATTCCTAAATTTTTATTGATAACATGATTATTTTTACTTTCAAACAATGGAAAATAATTCCACTTTAAAAAAGTAAACTGCCCATTACCATTTACATCAAAAGGCAAAAATTCACTTTCTTTATTTAACACTAAATCTGTATTAACTCTTACGCCATATTTAAAAAGCAAATCATTTAATTCTAATCCCCTATCGTAAGCAATAACCTGGTTTTTTAAACGTAAACTATCCATCTCTGCATTTAACCTATCCATAAAAACCAGTAGCTTCCCTCCTCTCATCACAAACTGATCAATTTTTAATTTTTGTTCATCGCTAAATTTTTCACTAGGCTTTACAATCATCATTAGCTTAAACGTATCTGGCACTAATGGTACACTGGCTAAGTTTAACAACTGTAAATTATAATTAGTAGCTAGTACATTATTGGCCAAATCGTAAGTTCGTACATCTTGTGGTTCGCCATTCCCTACGGCATAGGCTATCATAGGCTTTTGCGTTTGCGATGCTTTATAAATTGCATCGGCTAATTTAAACTCCATCATTGCTTCTGCACTATTTAGTTCTGCAGGAGTAATGCCTACTTTATCATTTGCAAAAAAGCCTTTCTTTTCAAATAAAATAACAGGCACAGTATTTCCTTTGTAATTAACCATGGCTAAAGGAAAAACAGTTTGCTGCTGCTGCCCATCTTTAACTTGAGATGTAAGATTTATTGGAAAAAAACCAGCCGCAGAAAGTGTATCTCCCCATTTAACATTTGTACCTTCCATTTCTTCATCGGCACTTATAAAATTATATTGAATTTTTTTGCCCCCAATTTCTTTAAACTCTTGCAACATTTCGCTTGTACTGTTGGCTAATTTTTTAAAGCCGCTAGGAAATTCACCTTTTAAAAACACATCAATCTTTACAACATCATCTAACTGTTTTACTATTTTTTTTGTGGGAGATGATAGGGTAAATCTTTTTTCATTGGTAAAATCTATTCTGGCATGGTATAACGATGCTAACCAATTAACAACTACTAACACAATAATAGTTATAGGTAACCAAAATGTACTCGACCATATTTTATTAATCCACTTCACTATTTTTTACTTAAGGTTTTAACAGTTGTTAATAAAAAAAGAAAAATTATGCTTAAAAAATAAATGATATCTCGGCTATCCATTACGCCACGGCTTATGCTTTGATAGTGAAAATCAATCCCTAGCATTTCTACAAAATAATCGGTTCCATTTTCAAAAAAAGGCAATTTGCTTATGGCATTAAATCCAAAATAAAGTATAACACATACAAATACACTAATTAAAAAAGCCACTACCGCATTATTGGTAAAGCCGCTACAACAAAGGCTTATGGCAGCAAACACAGCTCCTAAAAAAAACAATCCTATGTAACTTCCTAAAATACCGCCGCCATCAATACCGCCTTGTGCACTTAATGCTTTTATAACCAACACATAAATTAAGGTGGGCAAAATCACAAATAAAATAATAGTTAAAATAGAAAGATATTTACCCCCAACAATTTGCCATTGTGTAATAGGCTTGGTTTTTAAAATTTCGAAAGTACCGGCTTTAAACTCATCGGATAGGGAACGCATACTTAGTGCAGGTACTAAAAAAATTAATACCCAGGGTGCTAGTTCAAAAAATTTATTAAGTGTGGCATAGCCAAAGTCGAAAATATTGCTATCTTTTAATACAAATAAAAAAAGACCATTTACCACTAAAAATAAAATAATGGCAATATAACCTGTAAGCCCACTAAAAAATTGACGAAGTTCTTTTTTGCAAATACTTAGCATGAATAATTTAAAATTAGTGCAATTTACTACATAGTAGTGTATTATACATAAAAAAGCCTTGCTGCAAATGCAAGGCTAAATTATATAGATAAGCCTAGTTTATTGCTTAATAAATCGAGTGGTTATTTTAGTACCATTTTCAAAATAAATAGTTATTAAATATAGTCCACTACTAAAATCGTTTGTTTGTATAGGAAGTTTATTTTCGCCAATCTTTAGTGTGCTACTACTGTTGCTCAAACGCTTGCCCAATGCGTCAGTAATAATTACAGCAATTTTTTGGTTAGCAATACTATTTATGGTTAACTGTGAATTTGCAGTACCAATAGAAGGAAAGATTGAAACTACATCTGCAATATGT
>JAGNRZ010000125.1 GCA_017988335.1 Ferruginibacter sp. | reverse complement strand
GAAAAAAGTAAAAAGGTAGCATTATCCACAAACGACGAACGAAAATCTTCTGAAAATTGAAGTGAGTCGTTTAGTGGATAATGCGGTGTATTTTTGTTACCGAATTACTAAACATTTACAAGCCTGATGTAGCCAACATATATAGCATAATTAACCAAAACACAATAAAAATTACCTCCCAAAATGCCAGTGGAGATGTATATGGCATTCTTTCTAAAGGTATAAATACTTTGAGTGTTGATGCGTCATTAACAATTGATAGTAATAAAATAATTGATTGTTCAATTACTACCACTAATAGTTCATTTAATGGTATTGTAAATAACTCTTCTTTTAGGTATCTTACTATAACTCAAAATATTATTGCAGGGCTAATTACTAATACTACTACAGGAGGGTATGTAGGTATAGCTAACTATGCTACTTTAGTTGAACAAATTACTATATCGCTTAATAAAATTGGTACCGAAACTAAAGGTGCAGCTACCTTTACCCAAGCTACCACCGGAACTATTGACGCCATCAAAAACGCCAATATTCTTCGTTTTGGTCTTTTACAAGTTCAATCTAACACAATTGAAGGGTTTTCGGTTATTAAAACAGGGGTGCAAAAATTTATTAATAGCTTTGTAAATCAAAAATCTAGTCTCAATGTTAATTATAATCATTTAGGTTCTCCCTCACAACCCTTAATAACAATCACAGGTGTTCAAGTTGATAGCGTATATGGAATAATATGTAATAGCGATACTGCTTATATGGCTGTAGGAATATCTCAAAATACTTTCTATGGCTTTGTAAATACCAATACTGCTCAATGCAATTTTGAATTTATTACTCACAAAGGAAATACTTTAGATTTGTTCATAACAAGTAATAATTTTAACAACTTGCTTATAAACACCACAAAAAATGTGACATTTATAAATAATGAAGGGCTTGTTTTTGATTCATCATCTACTTTCATTAACGCAAATGAAACAGTAAATACTTTTAATAAAACGGGTGGCACTGGCGATGTTGTATTTATTTCAAACCAGTCCTCTGCTGCCATTTCAGACGTAGATGTAAGTTTTTTAGTTAACAAATTTAACAACGTAAGTGTAGACGGAAATTCAAATGTTTACTTTATAAAAAAAGCGGATACTGCAAATACTTTAAGTAAAATAAATTATAATTCAAGATATAATTCTTTTGCAAATATTAATGTAAATACTGGCACCATATATGGCTATACTATAGCCGGGTGTAAATTTATATCATATTATTACGATTCAGTTATCAATATAAACACAAATGGTAATTTTTATGGATTTTACGGTGGTGTACAAAATATCAGTTATATGGTAAGGTATGATTATTGCACTATTTCTAATATATCATCAACGGTAAATAATGGCGTATTAAATGGTTTTTTCTCCAATGCAGAACATGCAGAGATTAAACTTGTGTACTCATGCGATATAGATAATATTTTTTCATCTGGCATTAATACAAATGTGAATGGTATTGCAATTGACTCTGGGGATTATGTCCTTATAATTAAAAATAAAATAAATAACGTAATAGCATCAGGTGGTGGTAATGCTTTGATAAACGGAATGACGTTTGATAACATTAGCCAATTACAAGTTGACAACAATGAACTGCATACTTTTTCACAAACTGGAGTAATAAATGGGGCTAATACAGGTGTAAATGGTGTTTTAACAAAGGGAAATGAAGGTTTTTATTGTTATAATAACACAGTAGCTAACTTATTAGCCACTCAAGCTAATTTAACTAATGCCATTAATGGCATTAAGATTATGGACACCTTGTCCAATAGTACTAATTATCTATATCATAATACGATATCCCTTAATGCATCTTCTACTGGTGCTAATTTTGGAACTTCTGGTTTGTATCATGTATCCAGCAATACTATGTCTACGTCAAATTTATATCTAAATAATAATTTAATTTCAAATACATCTACATCAAATGGCAGTGGCGCTACTGTGGCTTTTAGAAGATTTGGCGTAGATTTAGATAATTACGACACCTCATCTAACTATAATTTGTTTTATGCAGGCATACCTAGCCCATCTAATTTAATTTATAATGATGGTGTAAACAGCGACCAAACTATTGCAAACTTTAAGCTTAGGGTAAGTACAAGGGAAACAAAGTCTATAAGTGTACTGCCTATTTTTGTATCTGCTACAGATTTGCATTTAACAGATGCTAATTGTGGTATTGATGGAAAAGGTGGTGGGTCTTTTTTAGGTCAAGATTTAGATGGCCAGGTAAGAGATACTGAAGCTCCAGATATAGGAGCAGATGAATTTACATCTAATGTTTCAACAACACTGGCAGGTGTAGTAGGAGCTACGGTTTGCGATGATAGAATTTTATCCTCAACCTTATCAACCATTTTTAAAACAGAAAATTGTAACCCAATAGCAATAGTTGACGCTACAGGGGCTTTGCCAGTAGCTGGGCAAACAAATGTGTGTGTTTACATTGATCCTGCTGTTGTGCCAATTTACAATGCAGAGCCTTATGTTCAACGCCACATTGATATTTTGCCTACAACATCAACCAGTAGTACAACAGGTACTATTACATTATATTTTACTAATGAAGAGTTTGAAAATTTCAACGCTAATAATGGTTTATGGCCCAATTTGCCCACTTTAGCTGGAGGAGGAAACGCAGACCCCAATAAATCAAATCTAAGAATTACACAATATCATGGAGTACCATTAACGAGTCCATCCTCTCCCAATCAATATAGTATAGGAACTGCCGTGTTAATTAATCCCGACGATAATGATATTATATGGAACGGTAACTATTGGGAAGTAAAATTTAATGTAACTGGGTTCTCAGGCTTTTATGTACATACTAATTTAAGATTTGTACTACCTGTTACAATTAATAATTTAACAGGTGCAAAGCAAAATGATAAGATTAATTTAAACTGGAAAATAACATGTAACAACACAGGGAAAACTACCCTAATATTAGAAAAAAGTGCGGATGGGGTAAATAATTTTATACCAATAAAAAATATTAGTATAACACAATTAGAGTGCTCTAAACTATTTTCTCATACCGATTTTAATGCTTTTATTGGTAACAATTTTTATAGGGTTAAAATAATTGATGAATATGGAAATATAGGCTATAGCAATACTGTATTAGTAATTAACGCAAATAAGGGTTTCGAAATAACAAATGTATTTCCAAACCCAGTCAATGGTAATACACTGGCGAAAGTAGGGGTTAGTAATACTCAGGCTGGGGTATTGTATTTTGTTGTTATAGATATGCAAGGAAGAGTAATAAAGTCATTCAACAAAATTTGTACAAGCGGCTACAATTTAGTTGATATAAATTTATCAGACATCAAACCTGGTAATTATATTATTAAGATAAATGGGGTTAATGGGGAGTGTAGGCAAATTAAAGTGCTTAAAAAGTAACTTTTAGTATTTATTCAATTTTGCTAAAGACAATAAATAACAAATCTCTTTAAAAAATTTAGTTAAATCTTAATTTAAGGAGAAAGTAATCAAGGTAACTAAAAAGTCAATAATTAGTTGTTTAATTAATTCACTACTTCTTCGATTAGAACAACTGTCCGAAATATGTCCGAAAACTAAAAAAGCCTTGAAAAATCAAGGCTTTTAGTCGGGATGGCAAGATTCGAACTTGCGACCTCCTGGTCCCAAACCAGGCGCGATAACCGGGCTACGCTACATCCCGTTTTCTATATAGTTTAAAGTTTGGGAAGTCTCTAAACTTAAAATTTTTATAAGAACATTTTGCGGAGAGAGTGGGATTCGAACCCACGGTACAGTGTGACCCGTACGACGATTTAGCAAACCGTTCCTTTCGGCCTCTCAGGCATCTCTCCAGCCTGCCCTTAATTACTAAGGGGTTGCAAAAATACAATTCAAAGTGTTATTACCCAAATCAATTTAAAATAAATTTACAAAATATCGTTTTTCGCCTGATTCAATTCTAATCTTGTAATTATTATTTCTACTCTTCTATTGGTTTGCCTACCTATAATAGTGGTGTTTGTGGCTTTTGGTTCAGAAGCACCTTTACCATCAACTTTAATTTTTGGGGCTAAAAAATTTTTTTTACTTGTTAAATAGTTTTTAATACTTTTTGATCTATTTAAAGATAAAATTTTGTTTTTTTCAGTATTACCAACGCTATCTGTATGCCCAATAACTTCAAGATTTTGTAAAGTTGTACTATCTAACATGCTTAGTAAACCCTCAAGCTTGTTTTCAATAGCTTTAGTAAGAGAATATTTACCAAATTCAAATAATAAATCACCTATAATAAGCGTATCTTTTTTTACGATAAGGCTTGGTTTTATGGGCTCTTCTTTAAAAATTGTAATAGCATCGCTATGTCTATAATTTTGATTAAAAAGCTTATCCTCAATGCTTTTATATTCATTACATAATGCAGATGCTTTAATTGGCTTTAAAATAATTTCATCAATAAAATAAAAAACATCTCCACTTTTATTCATAGTTTGTTTCATGTCGTACTCTTTTTGCTGTAAGCCCAAAGTGGTAATTGACATAAATTTTTCGTTACCTGTAGCCGTAAATTCATACTTAATATGTTTCCATTGTTTTTTATAAACATCATCTACATTAGTGTTATTAAGTTTAATACAATTTGTAGGGGTAAAAATTTGCTTGTTATTTATGGTTGGTTCTTTAGCAGTAAAATAAATACCAATGCTATCAAAAGGCACCGTAGTTCCAGCTATGTAAAACGAAAGCACATATTTTTCGTTAGCAATTAAAGGGCAGCAAATGGCAGTATAAACAAACCGAGGCTTATTGAAATTTTCCATTACACTACCAATGGGTAAGTATAGTACACTTTCGCCATATACTGGATTGGGCAGCGATAGTAAGGCTACACCATAATTGGTAGCTGGTATATTAAACCAAGCTTCTGGTGCACAATCTGCATTATATTCTACACAATTATTTACCGCTTCAAAACTATTGTTGGCTAAATAATTTTGTGCATTAATTTTTGTGTTACACAAAATAAGCAATAATAAAGTTGATACTGCTTTCATGGGTTTAATTTGCTGCTCTTTTTAATCTATCATTTATAGCTTTGCCAATACCTTGGTTGGGTAAAAGCTCCACTAAAATAATATCTAAGTTAGCATTGTCTAGGGTGTGCATAGCTGCATACAAATTTTTAGCAGCTTCTTCTAAATTTTGTGAGGCAGATAATATTTGCTGAGTAGCAATGCCATTATTTTCAATCTTCTTACTAAATAACAAAATACCCACTTTTTTATTTGCATACAATTCAAGTTGTTCATCTACATTATGCAAAAGCACTGTCTTTGTTTTTGGTGAATAGTGTTTTAATAACATGCCAGGTGCAATGGGTTTATCATCTTGCCCAATATAAATATGTACATTATCTACAACGGTACATAAATCATCTTCAGTAATGCTACCCAATCTATAAATAATTACTTTGTCATCTTTAAAACCTACAATAGTACTTTCAATGCCTTTGCTGCATTCACCTCCATCTAAAATAATATTAATATCTTTTTCAAAATAATTAAAAACATGCTGTGCAGTAGTGCTACTTATTGTGGTAAATGGGTTAGCACTTGGCGCTGCTAATGGAAAATCTAATTTATTTAATAGCTCAAGTGCAATTGGGTGATTAGGTATTCTTACAGCAACCGTGGGTTTATTAGCGGTAACAATATCAGGTACAATATTCTTTTTTTGTAATAATAAAGTTAATGGACCTGGCCAAAAAGCATTGGCTAATTTGTAAGCATTTTCAGGTATATTTTGAACAATTTCTTCTAAATAGGTTATATCTTTTATATGTACAATCAGCGGATTAAAATGAGGTCTTCTTTTAATATCAAAAATTTTATTGACTGCCTTTTCGCTAAAAGCATTGCCTGCTAACCCATACACTGTTTCAGTAGGGAGTCCTATTACATCATCATTTTGTAATGAGGTTATTGCCAAGTTTATATTGGTAGTAATTAATGCCATAAAAACGCAAAATTAACTTTATCTCATGTATTGCCTTATTAAAGTTGACTATCAAACGTATTGTAAACATAAAAAGCAGCATTTTTTTTAGCATTTTGGGTATATTTCTTCATTTTTCCTTCTTCATTTTTAATTTCTTTACCTACCTTTGCGGCTCAAAATATATACTACATATACATAATACATTTTTATGGCTAATACAGGTAAAGTAAAATCAGTAATTGGGGCGGTGGTAGATGTGCAGTTTGATGGTGGTAGCAAGCTTCCCGAAATTTTAAATGCGTTGGAACTTAAAAGAGAAAATGGCGATACATTAGTGCTTGAAGTTCAACAACATTTGGGTGAAGATAGCGTACGTACTATTGCAATGGATGGTACAGAAGGTTTAGTAAGAGGTACAGTGGTTATTGATACAGGAAAGGCAATAGCTATGCCAATTGGCGAGGGTATTAAAGGTCGTTTATTTAACGTA
The DNA here is from genome assembly GCA_017988335.1 of Ferruginibacter sp. Classification (GTDB taxonomy): domain Bacteria; phylum Bacteroidota; class Bacteroidia; order Chitinophagales; family Chitinophagaceae; genus Ferruginibacter. Next base: position 2,012 of record JAGNRZ010000125.1, on the reverse strand, counting down.
ACTGGCGATGCTATTGATGGTTTACCACAAGTAAGTAAGGAAGGCGGTCGCCCAATTCATAACAAACCACCATTATTTGAAAACTTAAGTACAGCTAGTGAAATTTTATTTACAGGTATTAAAGTAATTGACCTTATTGAGCCATATGCTAAAGGTGGTAAAATTGGTTTGTTTGGTGGTGCTGGTGTGGGTAAAACAGTATTAATTCAAGAGTTGATTAACAATATTGCAAAAGCATATAGTGGTTTATCAGTATTTGCTGGTGTGGGAGAGAGAACAAGAGAAGGAAACGATTTGATGAGAGAGATGATTGAAGCTGGTATTATGAACTATGGCGATGAATTTAAGCATAGCATGGAAGAAGGCGGATGGGATTTAAGTAAAGTAAATGTAAAAGGATTAGAAGATAGTAAAGCAACTTTTGTGTTTGGTCAAATGAACGAACCTCCAGGAGCTAGAGCTAGAGTGGCTTTAAGTGGATTAACGATTGCAGAATATTTCCGTGATGGCGATGGTACTGGCCAAGGTAAGGATATCTTATTCTTCGTAGATAATATCTTCCGTTTTACACAAGCAGGTAGTGAGGTATCGGCGTTATTAGGTCGTATGCCAAGTGCGGTGGGTTACCAGCCAACCTTAGCTACCGAAATGGGTTTAATGCAAGAGCGTATTACTTCAACTAAAAATGGTTCAATTACCTCTGTACAAGCGGTATATGTACCTGCGGATGACTTAACCGATCCAGCTCCGGCAACAACTTTTGCTCACTTAGATGCCACAACGGTATTAAGTAGAAAAATTGCGGATTTAGGTATTTACCCAGCGGTTGATCCATTGGATAGTACTTCAAGAATATTAACGCCTGCAATTGTAGGTGATGAGCATTATAACACAGCTAACAGAGTAAAATTAATTTTACAACGTTATAAAGAGTTACAAGATATTATCGCCATCCTTGGTTTAGATGAATTGAGTGATGAAGATAAATTAACAGTATCAAGAGCAAGAAAAGTACAACGTTTCTTAAGTCAACCTTTCTTTGTGGCAGAACAATTTACAGGTTTAAAAGGTGTATTGGTGCCAATTGAAGATACTATTAAAGGCTTTAACGCCATTATGGATGGTGAGGTAGATGAATATCCAGAAGCAGCATTTAACCTTGTAGGTACATTGGAAGATGCAATGGAAAAAGGTAAGAAGATGATGGCGGCGGCACAAGCATAACCCCCCCTCCGCCCCCTGAAGGGGGAACTGAGGAGCAGTTGTTATAAGTAAACAATAACAGTTCTTAAATTCAAGTTGTATTTTTTGTGAAACCGGCAGTTGTTTTTCATAGCATCATTGTTGCGTTGCACTCTTGTACAATGAGTTCTTTATTCAACGTATTAAATTCATTGCTTCTACTAAAAATAGCAATCAATGAATCAAAAATTATTAACCAATCACTTTTCTACCCACTCAGTACAAACTGATGAATTAGCAGAGTGGTAAAAAGCCCCTTTAGGGGTTTGGGGCTACTATGACATTAGAAATATTAACACCAGAAAAGAAAATTTTTAGCGGCGATGTGTACGGCGTTATACTACCAGGTATTGGTGGTTCGTTTGAAGTATTAGATAAGCATGCCCCAATGGTAAGTGCATTAAAAGCTGGCACTGTAAAAATTTTAAATAATAAAACGGCATCGCAAACCTACAGCATACAAAGTGGTTTTGCCGAAATTATAAATAACAAAACAACTGTATTGATTGAAGGTGCAGAGGAAATTTAAATTTGCAATTTTTTATATTATTAAGGATGCCGCATTTTTGCGGCATTTTTTATGTAAATTTAGTTTAGAAAAGCTAGTAGTGAAAAGATTGCCGTTGGTTGAAAACCAAACTGCGGCAAAGACCAACATCGGCAAAAAATCTTCGTTACTACATGCATTGATGAAAATCAACGTCTTTAAAGTTTATAGATTTGTACTTCTTGCTTTTAAGTCTAATTCTATATATTTTAATATTAAAAGG
>JAGNRZ010000016.1 GCA_017988335.1 Ferruginibacter sp. | reverse complement strand
CAGTTACACCCTTCTTTTGTCCTAGTCGATATATGTTTGCGGCTAATATAGAAATTGGTTTTATGTCTTCGTTGTGTTGCTTTAAGCTATCTAAAAGGCCAATAATTTTTTGATACTCATTCTCAGAAATAATGCCTTGCAATATTTCTTGAAATAGAACTGGTACCAGTAAAACAGAATCGCTTGCTAGTAAATTATCTAAAATATTTACTTCGTTACAATCAACCCCTCTTAAATACCTAACCCAAACACTTGTATCAACTATAACGTATTTACTCATATTGACCTCATTTCATCTAAATTACCTACCCAATTTATTTTGCCTTTTAAGGCCATTAATTTTTTTCTTTTTTCTAAACGTATAAGCTCATCTAAAGCATGATTGACCAATTCCTTCTTACTAGATAATTTAACATATTTCATTGCTTCTTTAAGCAACTTGTCATCGATATCAATATTTGTTCTCATTTTAACTTAATTTACTATACACAAATATATCGAAATCCATACACATTGCCAAAGCAAAACATACTTTTAAAACCAGCTTACAAACTACTACTCTTCTTCAACTGTACATCTGTCGTTACCACTCCCATATTTTCAATAATGGCATCGCCAAATTCAGTAGTTTTTAGCAATGTGGCACCTGTCATTAAGTTATAAAAATCTATTGTAACAGTTTTACGCATTATGGTAGCTTGTAGTGCAGTGGTAATTAAATCAGCGGCTTCTTTCCACCCCATGTATTCCAACATCATACAACCGCTTAAAATTACCGATGAGGGGTTCATACTATTTGTACCAGCAAATTTTGGAGCTGTACCATGTGTAGCTTCAAATACGGCATAACCAGTTTTGTAATTAATATTTGCACCCGGTGCAATACCAATACCGCCAACCTCTGCGGCTAGTGCATCACTAATATAATCGCCATTTAGGTTAAGGGTGGCTACTACCGAAAAATCTTTAGGAGCAATTAATATTTGCTGCAAAAAATTATCGGCAATACAATCTTTCACCAATAATTTACCTTCGTGTATTGCTTTACGTTGCACTTCGTTTGCATGTGCTTCGCCATGTTCTTTTTTAAGTTCATCCCACTCATCCCAAGTAAAGGTTTTATCGCCAAATTCCTGTCTTGCTACTTCGTAACCCCAGGTTTTAAAGCCACCTTCGGTAAACTTCATAATATTGCCTTTGTGTACCAGCGTTACCGATGGCAAATTATTTTCTAATGCATATTCAATAGCTGCTCTTACTAATCGCTTACTGCCCTCGTTGCTTACAGGTTTTACACCATAACTACTATCGCCAGGGAAACGTACATTTTTTACACCCATTTCCTCTATCAAAAACTTTTCAAATTTTTGAGCTTCGGGTGAGCCAGCTTTCCATTCAATACCAGCATAAATATCTTCGGTATTTTCTCTAAAAATAGTCATGTCCACCTGCTCTGGATGCACTACTGGGCTTGGCACACCTTTAAACCATTTTACTGGACGTACACAGGCATACAAATCTAAATCTTGACGCATAGCCACATTTAAACTACGAATGCCACCGCCAATTGGGGTTGTTAATGGTCCTTTTATAGAAACGATATAATCTTTTGCAATTTGTAAGGTTTCTACAGGTAACCACTCTCCTGTTTGCTTAAATGCTTTTTCGCCAGCCAACATTTCTTTCCACTCAATTTTACGAGTGCCGTTGTAGGCTTTTTCTACGGCGGTATCAAACACTTTTGCTGCTACTTTCCAAATTTCTGATCCTATGCCATCCCCTTCAATAAAAGGAATAATTGGGTTGTTAGGAACATTTAGTTTGGCATTGCTGCCCATTGTAATTTTTTGTGTCATAATGTAATTATCTTTATACCTATTGAGTATTAAATTTTTTATCAATAATTATTTAATTTCAGTTTCTTTTCCAAGTTCTAGCATAAAATTTTTCATTTGTCTTACTAGTCCAATTTGTAATTCGCTTTCTGTATGTGTATCTGGCAAATTTAAAAATTCAAATACATAACTATCTTTTAATGTATTTATTAGGTTATTTTTATTTTCTCTCAACGCTGATGAGAGTTTTACTTTTTCAATCATCGTTCTTTCAAAAAGGCTAGCCGAAATTTGTCTATCAAGCTCTCTGGTACTGAAATTTTCCTTTTTAGTGATATTTAAATAAAATTCCCTTTCTTCCAATGTTTTACATCTAGAAAAAATAGCCAAATTATGAGACCAGCTAATTTCTCTCAGCAGTGTTGAGAGTTTTGGAAATTCTTTATAGGTCTCATAAAACTGCTTCATTCGCCAAATATTTTATCGGAGAAACCTTTTATATCAGGTTCATTTTTTTGAATATATTTAGCTAATTCTGCTACAACTGAATCGCCCCAATCGGATTGTTCAATTTTAATACTAATATACTTTCCTACATTCCAATACAGCGTAATTAACTCTGCTTTTACAGTTTTAATTGCATTAATCCGAGATTGTTTTATTAGCAGAATTATATCGGCAAACCGTTTGTCCATTAACTTTTTATGTAGAGTGCAAATTTAAGGATTGTGTGGGGTGTGGGGAAATAAAAAGAGTGGGATATTACCCACTCTTATAAAATATTTGTAAGAATTGATTATTGTACAAAAATGCCCCCTAAAAAAACCTCTTGTGCATTGTTAACTCCACTTAATGGAACTGATATATTATTTTGGAAATATAATGGTACCACACTGGTGGGTGTATTATATGAATAACCTACAGTATACACAATGTTATTTTTTACAAATATATCCATAAAGTCAGCCTGTTCGCCATTATTGTAATTCGTTAGTATATTAAACAAATTATTTTTCCAATAAGTTGCATTTCTATAATCAATATTGGGTGTACTGAAATAATGATGACCAGCTACATATACATCATTATTTTGAGCAAAAATTGTATTAGCAGAAACACTACTATAAGATACATTTTTCGACAAAATAGTTTGAATACCATTTTTCCAATACACTTCATCTAAACTATCCTTACCTACTATATAAACGTCAGTACCACTTACATACATTCCGCCTTCTGAATAACAAGAAGTAGATGTGCTAGGCATTACATTTAAAAGTCCATTTACCCAGTATACAACTTGTGACTCGAATCCCCTACTTGCATCACCACTTACATATACATTCCCATTTACTACTTGAATATCCCAAACCTCTGCCCCCCCCGTAAATGGTCCTAAACTTAAAGTAACTGGTACCCCATTTTTCCAATATCTGTTTTGATTTGCAACAGTATCTAACACACAAGTAACATAAACATCATTATTATACACATCAAAACTTGCATCTATTAACCCTCCTGTAAGTCCAGCAACTACAGTAGTTGCAACTCCATTCTTCCAATATTTAACTGTTCCTATATCTCCATTGGCAGTAGAATCATTAAAAATACCTAAAACATAAACATCATTGTTATACAATATAACTTTAGTTGCAGCAGCATAACTTCCACCTGCAGGGACACCAGTTAAAAAAGTAGGTATCCCATCTTTCCAAACCACTGCTCTACCATCTATTGCTCCTGCAATATAAACACCACTTAAATTTATTGTATTACCACATGCTGCGATGGTGCCTAAATTTACAGTACTGGTAGTTGCTGTACCAGTGGCAGTGTTACTATAATTACCATTTGTAAGGTCAACAGCATTGTAGCTGTATGCTGTAGAGCCTCCGCAATGAACTAAACTAAAATTTACAGCTCCATTTGCATTGGTATATGCAATAGTGCTTGCACCATTTGCAAGGCTAAGGCTTACATAGCCATTACTTACTGGTAAATTATTACAGCCATTTACAATACCAGTAAAGTTTATAACTTGATTAACTGGTAGTGTTATACTTATATTACCTAAGCTGGTATTAGTGGTATATGGTCCAATGTTTTGGGTATAAACAACAGTGTTGGCATTACAAGCTGTACCTGCTATTACTTCTAATTTTAGGCTTTCGTTTTTAGGTACATAGCCTGCTACATACCCACTATCGTTAGTGTGGTCGTATGCATAGGTATTAGTTGCCAAACTAGTTATTTTAACTAATGTATTGGCTAATGGTAAATTATTTGCACTATTTAACAACCGCATTTCTAGGTACACAAAATTGGCTGGTACATCTACATTCCAAAAACTAAATTTGTTTACTTGCCCTACATAAGCATTACCAGTTTTAGTTGCTGTGCCTTCTTCTCTCCAACGATTAGTTGTTTCATCAAAATGCCAAAGTGGTATAGTTGCTGGTGCTGTGGCTTCTAAAGAAGCTGGTATAGGAAAACTTATTGATGCTGTTTTGCCAGGAGCTATTTTTAGTACATTACCATTATCATCTTTTAACTCTGCACCTACCATACCGTAGCTCTTTAATAAATATTCGCCATTGCTACTATTTAACCCTCTTAAATCGCCGGGTACTACTAATGGTAGGTTAGCAGCGGTTGGGTCTATCCAAGTAGCATATACTTTTACATTGCCTGTGTATAGTGCACCTGCGGCAGTTACAAAGGCATTGGCTGGGAAAGTTATAGTGGCGTTATTGGTAGTAACTACACCGCCTGATGCAGATGCAACAGTACCTGTAAGCGTTTGCTTTATTAATTGAATTTTTACATAATTGTTTTTTCCCTCTTCGGCTACAAAATTTCTTATGCCTTTAAAATAACCTGCTTTGTTTACGGTAACACTTCCGTTTAAAACCGATATAACAATATTTCTAAACGAAAAATTACCCATGGCATCGGTAGTGGTAGTTGCTGTACCTGCGGTTACTGTAGCGTTAACAACGGGTTTGTTATTTTCATCTATTACAGAACCTGTTACTGTGGCTGCTACTTTTACTGCATCATTTGCAGGTGGAGGATTTTCTAACGGTGGTTTAATAGGCTCTAATAAATCATCGGTTTTAGAACAACCTGCAAAAAAGATTAGACACAAAGTTATAATAGATAATAGTTTGGTAGTGGGATGAAAAAATTTCATTTGCTTATTTTATTTTAATTATAATCTTCTTCTTACTCTAAATTTACAATCAACATTATAAGTTGTGTTAGTAGGCGGTGGCCCAGTTAATGTAGCCGAAAAATTACCAGCCATATATTCATTAACTAATCCATACTCGGTAATGTTAACATAAATATTATTAGAAGATGTGGTGAAATAAGGATAAAAATTTGTTTGTAGTGTATAAAAAGAATTTAATTTTTGAGCTGAGCCCAAAGCTATCCCAGCTTTTAAAAAATCAATTCGACAGATATCGGTATTATTCGTTGGTATTCGATTAGCAAAAACGTTTTTTAACTGTATAAATGAAGATGTTTCTAAAACCGAATCTGAGTAAACACTATCCAAAGGCATATTAAATTTATACAGAGTTCCATTAACCGAATATTCAATAAACTCTTCGTTTGATAATACTTTTTGTGATTCAGTTTTTTTACACCCAGTAAAAATTGCTAAACACAAAACTATTGCAGATAAAACCTTGGTAGCCGGACTTAAAAGTTTCATAAACGGTTATTTTTGTTTTAATTATCAATATTAAAGATAATTATTTTATTTCAATACTGCAATTCACCCACTCACCGTCAAAATTTACATTACCATATTTTTTGTAAAAATTTATTGCTGGTTCGTTCCAGTCTAGTACTTGCCACATTATACCGCTGTAGTTTTTTTCCTTGCATTCTTGCACCAGCCTATCTAGCAATAATTTGCCAATGCCTTGTCCCCTCATTTTATTGGTAACAATTAAATCTTCTAGGTAAAGGCGTTGGCCTTTCCAAGTGCTATAGCGTATGTAGTATAGGGCAAATGCAATAACCTCACCCCGTCCCTCTCCTGAAGGAGAGGGTGTATCGGAGACCGAAGCGATTGGGGCTTCGGCAACAAAAGCCCACCAAACAGGTTTTTCGCCAAAGCCGCTTTGTACAAAATGGTTAAAATCTACAGTTACTGCATCGGGTGCTTTTTCGTACTCAGCTAATTCTTTTATTAACTCCATCATACGAGGGCAATCTTCTTTAACAGCTTTTCTAATTTTCACATCCATCATTCTTAATTCTTAATTCCTAATTTTTAATTTGTTAACGCTTGTTCCAAATCGGCAATAATATCTTGCACATTTTCTATTCCTACACTCATTCTTATCAACCCATCTGTAATACCATATTGTTCTCTTTTTTCTTTAGGCACACCATAATGCGTCATACTGGCTGGGTGGCTAAGTAACGTATCGCAAGTGCCTAACGATACTGCTCTTACACACATTTGCAGTTTGTCTATAAAACTTTTACCAGCTTGTAATCCGCCTTTTAATTCAAAGCTTAGCATAGCACCTGGGTGCTTCATTTGCTTGGCTGCTACTGCATAATCGGGGTGAGAAGTAAGTCCTAAATAATTTACTTTACTTACGGCAGTATGTTGTTCTAAAAACGAGGCTACTTCCATAGCATTATGGCAATGACGTTCCATACGTACTTCTAAAGTTTTCATGCCTTGCGATAATAAAAAAGCATCAAATGCATTGCTATTGCCGCCCAATAAACGATGCACTTTGGTAACATGTGTTTTCATCTTTTCCAAATCTTTACCAATCAATGCTCCGCCAATTGCTGTGCCATGCCCATTTAAAAATTTGGTTGTGCTATGAAAAACATAATCTACCCCATACAAAAAAGGTTGTTGCAAATAAGGCGTAGCAAAAGTATTATCTACTGCTACTATTAAGTTATTTCGTTTGCCAATTGCCGTTAGTTCTACTAAATCTACACATTGTATGGTTGGGTTAGCTGGTGTTTCTAAATACAACATTTTAATAGATGCATCTGCTTCTATCGCTTCTTGTGCTTTGTTTATATCTCTTAAATCAACAATTACGGCTTGTATGCCTAAAGGTGGCAAAACTTTTTCAACCAATTCTTGAGTGCCGCCGTACAAGCTAAAATGGGTAAGAATTTTATCGCCTGCCTTTAAATTGGCAATCATTAATGTGCTTAATGCAGCCATGCCACTACTATGCAAAATGGTTTTTAGCTCAAGTGGGCTACCATCATTATTTTGCAAACCAAAACTTTCTAATGCACTAATTTTTTCTTCGGCTTCGGTAATGGTGGGGTTTCCCCAGCGGCTGTAAATATAGCCAGGTTCTGTTCCGTTAAACCTATTCATGCCTTGCTCAGCACTATCAAATGTGTATGTACTGCTTGCATAAATGGGTGTTACATGTGCATGTTGTCCATCTTTTATGTGACCTGCATGTATTGCAGTAGAACTAAAACCTGTGAGTGTATTTTTTTTAGACATAAAATATCTTTATTGTAATAAGTAATATTTAATATTGTAAAAATACAAAACTATGAAGGAGTTATTTCAACAATATGCAGCACATAATATTTGGGCTACAAAATTGTTAGTGGATGTTATTAAAACATTGCCAGAAGAAAATTACACTAAGGAAATACCAAGCAGTTTTCCATCTTTATATAAAACTATACAGCACATGTGGTTGGCAGAGGAAGTTTGGTGGAAACGCCACAAGCTTGTTGAAAATATTGTTATTGAAAGTGAAAAATTTGAAGGCTCATTTACCGAATTAGTTAACCAGTTTACAAAGCAAAGCCAGCAATGGAAAGAGTGGATTGATGGTTGCACAGAGGCACAATTGCAGCATGTGTTTGCCTATATTAGGCAAAAGGAGCAATATAAATTACCCACTTACCAAATGTTGTTACATATTTTTAACCATGCTACTTATCATAGAGGGCAGCTAGTTACTATGCTTAGAAATTTAGGCGTAACAAAAATACCCAGTACCGATTTTAGTACGTTTTGTTTGTTAAAATAAAAAAGCCCTAAAAAATAGGGCTATAAATTTATTTAGCATAAGACAATATTAATTGTGGCTTATTATAGTTTGTTTAATACCATAGCCATTGTAGTAAGAACGATCTATAATAGTATCGCATTTTACTTTGTGATTAGGTTGTTGAATTAAAGAATCGCAATTGGTTTGTGGTAGATTGCAATTAATACTTGTGGTATCAAAACCGCCACCAGCCCTTGGTTTAATTAGTTTACAATTGCCAAAACTAGTAAACACTTGATACTCCCAACTCATAATATCTCTATAAATTAAGCCTACATTTTCTGCATATATTTCGTAACCCTTGTCATAAAAATTATACACATTAGGGTTAAAGGCTCTATTTTCGTTAGAGTCGTACTGTACTACTGTAACAGTTTTAGGAAAGTTTAAGCTACCAAAAGTTTTAGCTTCGTCAACACCAGCATAACGATATGTCCAATTAGGAAACAAAGTATTGGGGTAAAATGGCGATTGATTTACAAAACTATTACCCTTCCACTCTTTCCCATTTACAATTGGGCTTACCAGTTTTGTATATCGTAAATTATTTTCTACATACTCAATGTTATCTCCTTTGGGTGTAAGTACAAATGTGTTGGTACTTGTCCAAGTGTTATTTGAAGGGTTTAAACGATACCTAAAAATTTTAAACGATTCTTTCCCTTCGTTATCAAAAAAAACATCTACCACACTATCTTTTACGGTGTATGTATTAGTTACAAATCTGGCACCAAAATTTGCGGTAACAATTGAATCTAACTTATAGATAATGTATTTGCCTTTAGCAGCACTTACATAGTTTTTTGCAGACTTAAATGTAACGGTATCAGTTTTATTGCAGGCATATAAACCTATAAGCACTAATAACGTACTAACAATTGGTAATAATTTATTTTTCATTTAACAGTAGATTACTGATTTATAAAGATACAAAAGATATATAAAAGGCTGCTTTGTAATTACAACTAATGTACTTAGCGTTGAATAATCCCACCGCCAATAACATCATTACCCTCGTAAAAAACAGCACTTTGTCCAGGGGCAATTCCCTTAACTTCACTATAGAAACGCACTTTTACCCCATTTTCGTATGTATATAGGTTACTTATTGCTCCTTTATCTTTATATCTTATTTTGGTTATAGCCTCCATACCCTCGGTTAAGCCGTCGTATTTTATCCAATTTATTTTGGTAACGTTCATTTCGCTGCGGTTCAAATCTTCTTCATCACCTAGCACAACGGTATTGTTTTCTGGATTGATTTGGGTAACAAAAGCTGGTTTGCCCAGGGCAATATCTAGCCCTTTACGTTGCCCAATGGTATAAAATGGATAGCCTTTGTGCTTACCTAATATTTTCCCTGTTTTATCAATAAAATTTCCGCCAGCCACTTGCTCTTCCAACCCTTCTACTTTACGCTTTAAAAAGCCTCTGTAGTCATTATCGGGTACAAAACAAATTTCGTAACTCTCACTTTTTTTAGCCAATTCTGGATAACCAAAATCATGTGCCATTTGGCGTATTTCTGTTTTATGATAAGTGCCTAAGGGCAACAAAGTTCTACTCAGCAAATCTTGCTGTAAGCCCCACAGCACATAGCTTTGGTCTTTAGTTTCATCAATTCCTTTACGAATAAAATATCGTCCATTGGTATGCTGATGCACAGTAGCATAATGCCCTGTGGCTATAAAATCGCAGCCCAAAGCATCGGCTCTTTTTAGCAATGCTCTCCACTTTATATGAGTGTTGCACATAACACAAGGATTAGGTGTTCGTCCTGCTAAATATTCTTCTACAAAATTTTCAATTACAGCATCGCCAAACTCATCCCTAATATCTAAAATAAAATGCGGAAACCCATGTTGAACAGCAGCTTGCCTTGCATCGTTAAAGCTATCTAAATTGCAACAACCCGTTTCTTTTTTACCTGTGGTGCCTACACTTGTGGCATAGTCCCAAGTTTTCATAGTAATACCCACTACCTCATATCCTTCTTTATGAAGCATTAACGCTGCAACGGTACTATCTATACCGCCACTCATGGCCACTAAAACTTTACCTTTTTTGTTCATACCTCACCCCAACCCCTCTCCTAAAGGAGAGGGGCTTTTAGTTCTCAATAATTATTAATTTCTTTTCAAAGATACGCCAGTTTAGACTTTGGGATTTACGGTTTAGGGATTTTTGATGCCAGCATCAACTTCCACGGCATCATCGTTGCGTCGCAACCTGCCTGCCGGCAGGCAGGTCCGTTTATCATTTCATCTTTTGGCATCTTTTATCATAGCGTATAAAGCTCATTTGCTTTAACGTTTTTATTAACAACATACTGAACAATTCTTAATTCTTAATTCCCAATTCCTAATTATCTTGCAGCTATGCAACAATACCAACAACTTTTACAACATATTTTAAATGACGGAGTAGAAAAAAATGACCGTACAGGCACTGGCACCCGTAGTGTATTTGGCTATCAAATGCGGTTTAATTTGCAAGATGGCTTCCCTTTAGTTACTACAAAAAAATGTCATTTAAAGAGCATTATTTACGAATTGCTTTGGTTTTTGCAAGGCGATACCAACATAAAATATTTAAAAGAAAACAATGTAAGTATTTGGGATGAATGGGCTGATGAAAACGGCGACCTTGGGCCTGTTTATGGCAAGCAATGGCGAAGTTGGCAAGGATTTGATGGACAAGTAGTAGATCAAATAAAAGAACTTATTCATCAAGTAAAAACAAATCCGGATAGTCGCCGAATGATTGTAAGCGCCTGGAATGTAGCCGAATTGTCAAAAATGAAATTGATGCCTTGCCACTGCTTATTTCAATTTTATGTTGCTAATGGTAAATTAAGTTGCCAATTATATCAACGTAGTGCCGATGTATTTTTAGGTGTACCTTTTAATATTGCTAGTTATGCTTTGTTAACAATGATGGTTGCACAAGTTTGCAATTTAGAACTTGGTGAATTTGTATGGACTGGCGGTGACACCCATTTGTACAGCAACCATTTTGAGCAAACTCATTTGCAATTAAGCCGTACACCATTTGCTTTACCAACAATGAAAATTAACCCTTTGGTAAAAGATATCTTTGAGTTTAAGTTTGAAGATTTTGAGTTAATGAATTATCAATGTCATCCTGCAATTAAAGCACCAGTTGCTGTTTAAATAGTTGAATTATGAAAATAAGTTTAGTTGTTGCTGCAGCTGAAAATAATGCTATCGGAAAAGAAAATCAACTGCTTTGGCATTTGCCTAACGATTTAAAATTTTTTAAAAATACCACATGGGGTATGCCTGTAATTATGGGGCGTAAAACGTTTGAAAGTGTTAGCAAAATTTTACCTGGTCGTTTTAATATTGTAATTACAACCCAAGCCGATTGGAGCTTTGAAGAAGTTATAATGGCTAATAGTTTACAAGAAGCTATTACAAAAGCTGAAGATACTGGATGTAAAGAGGCTTATATTATTGGTGGTGGCAAAATTTATAAACAAAGTATGGATATTGCTACTACTATTTATTTAACAAGAGTACATACTACTATTGAAGGCGATACTTTTTTTCCAACAATTGATGAAAGTCTTTGGCAGCTAGTTGACAATAAAGATTTTGAAAAAGATGCTAAGCATATTTTTGATTATAGTTTTCAAAAGTGGGAGAGGCTTTAATTAAAAATTAAAAATTAATAATTGTATTCACCATTTCAATTAGCACTAAAGTATATAAAATACTACCTAACCGCTTCCAACGGCAAAGGGCATGGTGTACATTCCCCTTTTGTATTTGATTTTATAGAAAAAGTATTGAATAATAAAAAAGAGCATACTTTTTACAAAGTAATAGAAGCTGAACGAAAAAAATTATTACAAGAGGAAACTATAATTGAGGTAGAAGATTTTGGTGCAGGCTCATCTGTTATAAAAACAAACAAAAGAGTTGTAAAAAAAATTGCAGCATCAAGCCTTAAACCTAAAAAATTTGGGCAACTATTATATAGAATGGTTCAATATTACCAACCAAAAACAGTTGTTGAATTAGGTACATCATTTGGTATTACATCTTCTTATCTTGCCGCAGGCAGTAATACAAGTAACGTATTTACTTGCGAAGGCTCAAAAAATATTGCCGCCATTGCAAATAATACTTTTAGCAATTTAAACTTAACAAACTTACAGTTAGTGGAAGGCGATTTTAAAAACACACTGCCTACACTTCTTTTTGCAATAAAAAAAATAGACTTTGCTTTTGTAGATGGTAATCATAAAAAAGAGCCAACCTTAAATCATTTTAATCAATTATTGCAGCAAAGCCATAACAACACCATTCTAATTTTTGATGATATACATTGGAGTGCAGAAATGGAGGAAGCATGGCTTGAAATAAAAAATCATGCTGCCGTAACACTTACTATTGATTTGTTTTTTATTGGCTTAGTTTTTATAAATACTGATTTTAAAGTAAAGCAGCATTTTACAATTCGCTTTTAGCTTTTATTGCACAAGTATTTTACCTGTTTCAATTGTATTGCGGTTTATATCAAGCAATTTATAATGCAGTACACCTGCAGGCAATGAATTAATGCTTACGCTATTCGATTGCAATACTTTTGAAAATACCAATCTGCCCATGGCATCAAAAATTTGTAAGCCGCTATTTACAGGCACACCTTGTTCTAGCACTAAATTTAAAGTTCCTTTTTTAACAACTGGGTTAGGATAGAAAAGTATTTTTCTTTTACCCGATGTAAGTACTTCAACAATTTCCGTGTAAACAATAGCCCCATTTTTCAATTTAATTTTAGCTCTAAAATATGTTGTGCCATTGTTTAAATCGTTTACCAAGGCATTATACAATGCAGTGTTCAAATTAATTTTTTGCCCTGCATATTGCTTTATTAAAATGCCTTGCGGAGTTACTTTTTCAAAATAAATACTATCTAAATAACTATTGCCGCTTACTTCGGCAATTAGTTTAACAATGTTTTCATTTTGCAATTCAAAGTAAATAGTTTTATAAAAACATTTTGTGCCTTGAAAATTAATATCAATTGCTACACTACGGGCAGCAGGTAAATTGTTGTTTAAAATTGGTTGCACAGCATACACAACCGATGGCGAAGTTGCTGTAATAAAAACATTGAAAGTGTCTGTAACTAATTTTACTGGTTTTAAAAAAGCACTATCTATCAAAGAATAGATTTGATAACCATTGGCATATACATGTTTATTCCACGAAAGCCTAAACGAATCTGTGCAAACAAAATCTAATTTAGGTTGTATTACTCTGCTTATAATAACTTCATTTGAAATAAAATCTCCAAACAGAGTTTCCATTTTAAACAATGCTGTTGTTGATGTATCTTTTATTGGCCAACTATATTTATTGGTGTAAATTTTTTGTTGAGAAATTAAATCCCAACTTAATCCTCTGTTATAACTAATATATAACTTACCAATTTGGTTTGTATCTGCCACAAATGTTTTCCATTTAACATCTAATAAAGGGTTTTCATTAATATTAATATCAGAGGCATGTTGTGGACTAATAAATTGAAAAGTGTTTAAAGTATCTATACTATAAGCAACACTAAATGGCACATTTGTATTGGCAATATTTGTACCTATAACTTTTATTTCATAATTACCAGCACTAGGCAAATCAATCGTAATTTGTTCTGCTGTATTTAAGGTGTCTTTTTTTCTAACTGCTACTTTATTTAAAGAATCGGCATTAGCGGCAGTGCTTAATACCCAAGGTAAATAAATGGCATTCGTATTTATATCTTTTACTTCTATATCTAAATTATTAAGTAATGCTTTATTATTATTGATACCAGCTGTGCTATCCGTCCAAGCTAATGTAACTTTTAGTTGTGCTGCATTTGCAGGCACTGCAATTGTTTTAGTCCAAGTTTGGTTTTGCTGAATATTACTACCATCATATTTTTTTTGTTGTAAATGTTTTACAGCATTGTAAGCATTTAGCAATCCATAACCAGTTTTATAATCAACACCTTTGTTGTAAATATCCTCCGTAGTGGTGTATAAAATGGCTTTAATTAAAGCTGCTGAAGGTAAGGCTTGAGCATTACTATCTTTATACACTTGTTGCATTACAGCAATAGTACCACTTACAATAGCAGCGGCATCACTTGTACCATTAGGACCAAGTGCAGTAATTTGTGGCATTATCCTTCCATCATAAGCAGGCCCAGCAGAGCTTTCAGCAGCAATGCTTCCATTTGTATTTATGGCACCAACAGTGATACTATTTTTTGCCATTTTAAAATTACCGGTGCTATTAGCAAAACCAGTAATGTTTGCATACTTACCATCGGTAGCAAAAGAAGTTCCTCTATTACCTACAGAAAATATATGAATAATATTTTTATTGTTCCAAGTAGCAGCATCATAACTAACTGCTTCTGCACCATAAAATTGTTGTGGAATAGTGCCATAAGAATGATTTTGAACACTAACATTTTTTGATGTAAGTATTGTGGCATCATCTACAAATAAATTTGCAAAACTGCTGCTAAAAAAATTGCCAGCATTGGCTAATCCTCTACCATCATAAAAACTATTGCCTGCACCTCCAACGATGGATGCAATTACCGTAGCATGATTTTCTACCCTTGTGGAAGCTAGTGTTGAGGGTACAATTCTTTTATATATATCCAAATCATTACTCTCCAAATTATTTTCCTTAATGCCTATGGTGATATTTTTACCATTGGCATTGGGTAGTAGATAATCTAAAGCATTTATGCCATGCAAACTACGGTTGTAACCAATAATACCTATTTCTGTTTTGGGTTCAACATACTTATCAATAAAAAGCACATTAGTTATGGGTAAAATAATTTCAGTAATTACTTTGCTTGATGCTTTAATTACAATTGCATTAGCCAATTCATTTTTTTGCAATATCGCAATAGATTTATCTAGTGTATTGAGTTGAATTATTAATTGATTGATATCTTTTGCAACTACAATATATTTTTCTGTTACATTAGTAGCAACAATATTTTTTAATGGCGGAGATAGTTTTTCTTTATTTTGAATACCACTATTTACTGCAGCATCTTGGGCAATACTAAATTTCATTACTAATATAAAAACAAAAAAAATGGAGCTTCTTAAAATCATACTTATTTTATAATGCAGTGTAAAAATAAAAGTCTCTTTCGTTATGAAAGAGACTTTTAAAAAATAAATATTTTTTATTAATAAACATAGTTTAAAGCTGTACCATCCGAAGAGCTAAATGCAGCACTACCATTTGTACAAGCCATCATCCATGAGTTGTAAGAACCAGTGACTGTAGTTGGAGTGCCAGAAATCCAAACAGCACCAACCCCAGCAGAACCTTCATTTGTATTTTGACCACAGCTAGAACGGTTCATATAATCTGTATGGCGGAAACCAATACAATGACCAATTTCATGTGCAATTACTTCATCTGCTTTTGTTTGTGTATTTAAGTATGATGTTGCACAGCTACTTGTACTTAATGTAAAACCTGAAGAAGGGTTACCATTAGAGCTTGGGAAGCCTGAGGCTTGACCTAAAATACAACCACCTGTAGAAGTTGTTCCTAAGGCTTTTCCTGTAATAACAATATTACCGCCGCTAGTTACACGTTGAAAACGAATTTTTAAATTATAGCTATTGTATCTTGCTAAAGCAGCATCTAAAGCTGTTGAGTAATAAGATGGAAAACCAGAGCCTAGACGTACTGTAATTGTTCTTTGTCCGGTACTTGGTGTACTTACTACATTTGTTGTGCGGTAATGTTCATTATTGGCAACAATTAATTCATGACCAGGTGCAACACCTCTCATTTCTTCTAGCTGTGCTTTTGTTAATAACATATCGCCTTCTATAAGGTAACCGCCATCTGCAGTACGTTCTGCCCAGTTACTATTAAAACCAGCCGCCGCTATAAGCCCTTTCTCATCTTGAGTTAGGCCGTTAGCATTGTTTTCATCTAAAGATGATTTTGTACAGCTCATAAATGTTGATGACAACATAAGTGCTAATGCAGAATAACAAAGAATTTTTTTCATTTGCAATCAATTTTTAATTAATAGATTTTGTTTAACACCCAATTTAAAATATAATTTTGGTAATTAAAAGTAGAATTGAAAAAATATTTTTACCCCGTAAAATTGCTTGGTAAAATTACTTTCAAATATTTGTGCTACCTTAGAAGCAATTAATTGCTTATGATAGTTGGTGTATTAAAAGAACAATCTTCTGAAACAAGAGTTTCACTTTTACCAGAACATATTGCCACATTAAAAAAATGGAATGTAGATGTTTGTGTAGAAACAAACGCTGGCGTAAATGCTTTTGCTAATGATGATAAATATGTTGCCGCTGGTGCATCTATAAAATCAAGAGAAGAGATTTTGCAAGCCAGCGATATTATTTTAACTATTCAGCCCATCGAAAATCAACAAATCGCAAATCTTAAATCAAAGATTGTATTAGGAATTTACCTACCTCTATTTAATTATGGTTTGATGAAGGATTGTGCATCAAACAACATTACTGTTTTCAGTATGGATATGTTACCCCGTACTACCAGAGCACAAAGTATGGATGTGTTAAGTAGCCAAGCCAATATTGCAGGATATAAGGCTGTGTTAAATGCAGCGTTTACATATAGTCGTTATTTTCCAATGTTTATGACTGCTGCAGGTAGTATTCCTCCAGCAAAAGTATTGATACTTGGGGCTGGTGTAGCAGGCTTACAAGCTATTGCTACGGCTAAACGTTTAGGTGCAGTTATTGAAGTATTTGATACTCGACCTGCCGTTAAAGAAGAAGTAATGAGCCTAGGTGCAAAGTTCGTAGAAGTTGAAGGTGCCGCAGATGCAAGTAAAGCAGGTGGCTATGCTGTGGAGCAAAGTGAAGAATTTATGCAACGCCAAAAAGCAAAAATTGCAGAAAGTGTTGCTAAAGCAGATATTGTAATTACTACTGCACAAATACCTGGTAAAAAAGCACCTATATTAATTACTACCGAAATGGTTAATGCGATGAAAAACGGTAGTGTAATTATTGACTTAGCATCCGCCACTGGTGGTAATACAGATCTTACACAAAATGATACCACAGTTAATCATAATGGCGTAAGTATAGTTGGTAATAGTGCATTAGCTTGCACAATGCCTAGTGATGCTAGTAAATTATATGGTAAAAATGTGTTGAATTTTTTACAACTAATTATTACAAAAGAAGGACAACTAAATTTAAACTTTGAAGATGATTTAGTAAAAGGTACTTGTGTGGTACATGGTGGTGAAGTAACAAATGAAAGAGTAAAGGCATTAATGTGATAATTCGATAATATTGCTAATGTGCTAATATTAAGTTATTGCACTTTTTTTAAATTGATAAAATTATTTTAATGGATAGTATTTTAAACTTTATAAGTACCAATCAACAAATCATTTACATAGTAATACTAATGATTTTTGTGGGTATAGAGGTTATTGGCAGAGTACCCAGTGTGTTACATACTCCACTTATGAGTGGTGCAAATGCAATACATGGTGTAGTAATTATAGGTGCTATAATAGTAATGGGCAAAGCAGAAACAGATAATTACTTAGCTATTGGCTTAGGGTTTTTAGCAGTTATACTAGGTACATTAAATGTAGTGGGTGGTTTTGTAGTTACAGATAGGATGTTGGAAATGTTTAAATCTAAGAAAAAATAATTTATTATACTATATAACAAACCTGCCTGTCGGCAGACAGGTTACACTAATTAAATGAGTTTAAATATTCTTACACTTTGTTACTTAATAGCCTCTATAACATTTATTGTGGGCTTAAAAATGTTAAGCAATCCTGCAAGTGCTCGTAAAGGAAATTTAGTGGCAGCCGTAGGCATGACGATTGCCATTTTTGCTACCATATTTTTATATGAAGAAGAAGGAAAAAAACTAGGAAACTACATTTGGATATTTGGCGGCTTAGCTATTGGTTCTATTTTAGGATGGCTTAGTGCCAAAAAAGTAAAAATGACTGCCATGCCCGAAATGGTAAGTTTGTTTAATGGAATGGGAGGTGCTTGTGCTATGTTGATTAGTATTGTGGAGTTTAATCATTTAAGCGAATTCCTAAAAATTTTAGAGAGTACAGAAAATCAAATTTATATAAGCGGTGTACGCCAACTTGATGCAGAAACAAAAATCTTAGCAGCAAATAGAGGAATGCTTTTAATTATTCTTTTGGGGTTAATTATAGGGTCGATTTCTTTTGCAGGCTCTATGATTGCTTGGGGTAAATTAAATGGTAAAATAAAAGACTATAGTTTTAAAGGACAAAATATTTTAAACTTAATCTTGTTAGCAGCTACTATTGGTTTAGCTGGTTATATGATTTACGATAATAGTGCTACTTATCTTTTTTACCCCATTTTAATAATGAGTTTAATTTATGGGGTAATGTTTGTACAACCTATTGGCGGTGCTGATATGCCAGTTGTAATTTCTTTACTCAACTCCTTTACAGGTGTGGCAGCGGCTTGTGGCGGATTTTTGTACAATAATAAAGTAATGCTAACTGGCGGTATTTTAGTTGGTGCTGCTGGTACATTATTGACTATATTAATGTGCAAAGCCATGAACCGTTCTTTAAAAAATGTATTGATTGGTTCGTTTGGCGGAAGCTCAAAAGCGGCTACTGGTGGCAGTAAGGAACAAGGTAGTTACAAAGAAATTAGCCTTAGCGATAGTGCTATGGTTATGAGTTATGCCAATAAAGTAATTATTGTACCGGGCTATGGTTTGGCAGTTGCACAAGCCCAACATATTTGCCATGAGTTAGAAAAAATATTAGAAGAAAAAGGCGTAGAAGTTTGTTATGCTATACACCCTGTTGCAGGCCGTATGCCTGGCCACATGAATGTATTACTTGCCGAAGCTGATGTTAGCTACGATAAGCTAAAAGAAATGGAGCAAGTAAATGATGAATTTAAAACTACCGATGTGGTATTAATATTGGGTGCTAATGATGTGGTAAACCCTGCCGCTAAAAACGACCCAGCCTCTCCTATTTACGGAATGCCTATTTTAGAAGTAGAGCAAGCCAAAAATGTAATTGTAAACAAACGTAGTATGAAACCCGGTTATGCCGGTATTGAAAACGATTTATTTTTTCAACCTAAAACAAGTATGCTTTTTGGCGATGCTAAAAAAGTATTGCAAGATTTAGTGGCGGAGATAAAGAGTGTGTAGATGAATTGCGGTGGACTTAAGCCCACCGCAATTCAATATTCATAGTATTTTCACCTCACAAAATACTTCACCGTATTAACCGTAAGTATGCTATTGCCAGTTTTCATGGAGCCGCTGTACTTTTCATAGCTTGAGTAGTAGGTGTAAGCAGTGCCACCAATATTTTTAATTTTTCCTTTAAAAGCCTTGTCTTCAAATGAGCCATAGTAGGTTAAATTAGTAATACCTACCGATTTTAATTTGCCTCTGTATCCTTCATTATCAAAATTGCTGTACCAAGTAATGCTTTGTTGTCCTATCTGTTTTAAATTGCCTTGGTATGCAGCATCTTCATTATTAAAAAAGTAGTTGAATGTAGTAGTGCCTATCGTTTTTATTTTTCCTTTTAATACATCGCCTTCGTAACTGGCGTAGTAGGTAATCATGTTTCTACCTATATATCTTACTTTGCCTCTAAAAGCTACATCGTCATTTTGTGTATAGTATTCCACTCTGCCAACATAAGGTTCTAATTGTCCGCCGTAGTTTTCTTGTATACCTATAAATCTATCAAAGCCCCATTTTATTATGCTTCCATCTTTACTTACATATACTTGTACATTTTCGGGCAAGCTCACTATAAAACAATCTGTAATGCCAACACCAGTAATATTTACTTGGGTAAGTTGTTGACCATTTACAATTGTAGTAGCAACTAAAAGCAATACGGCCGTCATTATCTTCCTCATACCTAAAAATTATACTATAAAAGTACAATTTTAAAAAGAAACTACTAACTTATGCCTCAATTATATGATAAATTTAAGAACCTTACTTACTACATCGGCTAAACAAAAAATTAAGCAGGCTTTACGTAATGCAGTAGCCATACTCAATACTAGTTATTTTAAAAGAGCTACTAAACAAGCCCAACATAACAACTACGTTTGCATAAAAGAAATTAAGCAATCATTACATAACTCATCTTTTTCTACCGCTAAAAAGCAAAACTTGCAATTGGCAATTAGTAAGCTTAATCATTTAATTATACAACCTAATCAAATATTTTCTTTTTGGCATTTGGTGGGCAACCCTTCTCAAAAAAGAGGATATGTAAAAAGTAGAGCTATAAGCGGTAATGAATTAAAGCAAGAAGTAGGCGGCGGTTTATGCCAATTAAGCGGATTAATTTATTACTTAGCATTACATGCTGGTGTGCAAATATTGGAACGCCATCACCATAGTATTGATATTTATAAAGATGAAGAACGTTTTACTCCACTAGGTAGCGATGCCACAGTAGTGTATGGCTATAAAGATTTACAGTTTAAAAATAATTTGCAACAACCAATAGCCTTATCGTTTACGCTTTTACATGATGAATTAATTGGTACAATAAAATCCTCTACACCATTACAAACTCTTTCTATAACATTTAATTACACAGCATTAGAAAATGCAGTTGAAGTAACTACTATTATTTCACAAGGTGAAACTGTCCTTTCTACCCAAAAAAATACCTATAAAAAGATTTTATAAAAATACACCTTGTTGCAAAAAATTGTATATTTGCAACATTGTTACAATTTATAATATCATGCAAAAACACATTTCTTCCTTCATTTTTTTATTATTGCTTTTTGCAAACAGTGCTTTATATGCTAACAATAAAGAGTTACTTAAAGGTGCCTTTTTGGGCACAATTACTTCTACTTCAAATGTACCAATTGCTGGAGCATCGGTATATATAGTGGATATAAAAATTGGCGGCACTACAGATGCTAATGGTCATTTTTCTATACAAAATATTCCCGAAGGAAAACATTTGGTAGAAATTTCTCACATTGGTTACAATTCTATAGCTGTGCAAATTGAAATAATAGGCCATGTAAAAAAAGATTTTCAATTAACAGAAACTGTAGTAGAGAATAATGCAGTAATTGTAACAGGAGTTAGCAATGCTACACTACTTAAAAAAATTCCATTTTCAGTCACTTCAATAAAAAAGGATGATATATTCAACTCATCTGCAACTAATATTATTGATGCTGTATCAAAAGTGGGTGGCATTTCTACGTTATCAACTGGACCAGCCATTGCAAAGCCTATAATTAGAGGCTTGGGATATAACAGAGTGCTTACAATTAACGATGGTGTACGCCAAGAAGGGCAACAATGGGGCGATGAACATGGGATTGAAATAGATGAAGCTAGTGTTAGTAAAATTGAAATTTTAAAAGGCCCGGCCTCATTAATTTATGGAAGTGATGCCATGGCAGGTGTGCTAAATATTACAACAAATGTACCTGTAGCTGTTAATATACTTAAAGGTAGTATTAGCAGTAATTATCAAACTAATAATCGTTTACGTTCAATAAATGCAACTATTGCTGGTAATGAAAATGGTTTTAACTGGAGTGTGTATAGCAGTAATAGGGCTGCCGCCGATTATAAAAACAAATACGATGGTTATGTTTACAATTCAAAATTTAAAGAAAATAATGTTGGTGGTTATGTTGGTTATA
The DNA here is from genome assembly GCA_017988335.1 of Ferruginibacter sp. GTDB lineage: Bacteria > Bacteroidota > Bacteroidia > Chitinophagales > Chitinophagaceae > Ferruginibacter. Next base: position 10,608 of record JAGNRZ010000016.1, on the reverse strand, counting down.
ATGGCAAATGGGGTTACTCACATGTAGTGGTGAGCAACTTTAATTTAAAAACAGGATTGATAGAAGGTGAACGAGATGATGAAGGTTTTTTTATAAAACCTTTGCCTGGCGGCGGAGAAGCTAGGGCTACAAATGCTGATTTTAAAAGTGTGAGTGCACAAATTCCTTTTCAGCAAATAAATCATTTTAAAATTGCTAGTGATAATAGCTTTAAAATAAATACCAAAAGATTATCATTAAATATAGGTTATCAACAAAATAAAAGAGAAGAGTTTGGCAATATAGATGACCTTAACGAACAAGAATTATTTTTTGATTTAAAAACACTTACTTACAACACACAATTACATTTTGAAGAAAAGAAAGGATATAAAACATCTGTTGGCATTAATGGTATGCAGCAAAATAATACTAACAAAGGTGTAGAGCAACTGATACCTAATTATAATTTATTTGATGTAGGTGGATTTGTGTACACACAAAAAAGTTATAAAAAAGTAACAATAAGCGGAGGTGTACGATATGATACTAGAAATATTAATACCAAAGATTTAATGGATGGTGGTAGTGTAAAAGAAGTGGGTTTAAAAAAATCATTCGCTAATTTTTCCGCAAGTGCCGGTGTTGCTGTACAATCAAGCGATAAACTAAATATAAAATTTAACATAGCTAGGGCTTACAGGGCTCCTAGCATACCTGAGCTAATGAGCAATGGTGCACATGAAGGCACTACAAGATATGAGTATGGCAATAGAAATTTAAAAAATGAAACTAGCTTGCAATTAGATGGTGGCTTAAGCTTTACTACAGAGCATATTTCATTAGGTGTAAATGTTTTTTACAACAGTTTTAGCAATTTTATTTTTTACCAAAAATTACAAAATAGTTTAGGTGGAGACTCAATAGTAAATGTAAATGGCGATGATTTAACTGCATTTACCTTTAACCAACGAAAAGCTAATTTATATGGCGCAGAAATAAATGTAGATATACATCCACATCCATTAGATTGGTTACATATTCAAAATACTTTTTCAATAGTAAGAGGACAGTTTGCCAATGCAATTGAAGGAAGTAATAATTTACCTTTTATGCCAGCCCCTAAATTAATTACAGAGTTTAGAGGTGATTTTGCTAGAGTAGCTAAACAAATTAAAAATGTACATGTAACTTTTGAAATAGATAACACTTTTGCCCAAAGCCATATTTTTGATACTTACAATACTGAAACTAAAACAAAAGGTTATACTTTATTAAATGCAGGAATAGGTGGCAATATTTGTAACAAAAAAGAAATGCCAGTACTTAACTTTAGTTTTAATGCCTTAAATATTGCAGACGTAGGTTTTCAAAACCACTTAAACAGACTAAAGTACGCTGCCACTAATTTGGCTACAGGCAGAAATGGTGTTTTTAATATGGGTAGAAATTTTAGCTTTAAAATAAATATACCTTTTATCAGTAATCTTAAATAATTTATCTTCATTGCATGAAGAAATTATGGTTTCCATTTTTGATTACGCTATTACCGATATTGGGGTTTACGCAAAATTTTGATATTAATACATTGAAATCTATTAATCAAAATGAAAGTAGCTTTAGAAATAGCTATGCAAATTTTTGCTCAAAAACAACTACGCCAATAAGTATAGCAACTCCTTTAACCATTTTATCTGCTGGGCTTATTACAAAAAACAAGAGCTTGCAAAAAGATGCTCTATACATTGCTGCAAGTTATTTAGCTAACACCATCGTTACTCAATCTGCTAAGCATATTATAAAAAGAGAAAGGCCATATCAAACTTATTCTTTCATCATAAAAAGAATAGATGCAGATGCAAACACATCTATGCCTAGCGGTCATACTAGTACTGCTTTTTGTAATGCTACGGCATTAAGTTTGCGATACAAAAAATGGTATGTGATAGCACCAGCATATGTATATGCCAGTAGTGTTGCTTGGGCAAGAATGTATCAAGGTGTACACTACCCTAGTGATGTATTTGTGGGGGCTTTGGTTGGTGCAGCTAGTGCTTGGCTGGGATATAAACTACAAAAAACTATCTTTAGAAAAAGGAAATAATATGCTAGATATAAATATTAATACCCCAGCCTTACTTTTTCCGGCAATTACTTTATTAATGCTAGCTTATACCAATAGGTTTTTATCGTTAGCCTCATTAGTACGTAAGCTACACACCGAGTATATTAATGGGCAAAAAGAAAAAAATATTTTATTGCAAATAAAAAACATTCGTAGCCGATTAAATTTAATACGCTACATGCAGGGTTTTGGTATTTTAAGTTTTTTATGTTGTGTATTGTGTATGTACACTATTTTTAGAAACTGGCTTACCTTGGCTCATTTTATATTTGCAGCTAGCCTAATTTTTTTATTAGTATCTATTGTTTTATCCTTAATAGAAATTAATAAAAGTACAAAAGCCATTGAGGTGAAACTTAGCGATATAGAAGAGTTAAGCAACACTAATATATTTACTGATATTTTTAAAAAAGATGAGGACTAATAATCAAAAATTTTTGGGCTGTTCTTTTTATATGCATTGTCATACTTAACAAAAAAGTATAAATATATTACACGGCTTATTCTCATAAGCCAAGGTTGTAAAATCACAATTAGTAAAATGTTGAATCCTAGCCAATAAAAAATTCTACTATCGTTAATTGATATTCCTATTAAAACCCACCAAGCTATAAAAGTAGCTACAGATAAAGCAACAGTTAATGCATAACTAACATATCCAGTGCCATACCAAAACCCAGTTTCCAATTCATACTTTTGAAGGCAGTGGGGGCACTCATTGTGCATGTCTAAAATTTTATCCACCTTTAAACTATTGTACGAATTTGGGTTTTTAAACATGGGGCCTCTTCTGCATCTAGGACACCTCATTTTAAAAATACTCCATAAGTAGTTTGGAGCTGGCATTAACTTGTTACTCATATCGCAAATATAATTATTTATTAAATTTAATTTTAAAATATACTAAAATCAAGCTCATTGCTAGTACCATACTATTGGTATAAATAATGGCTGCATCCTTTACTAACAATCCGTATGTAAGCCACATACTTACACCCAAAACTAGTAGTAGCAACATTTGTAGCGATAAATCTTTTGCAGATTTAGTTTTCCAAATATGAATTACTTGTGGCAAAAAAGTAATTGAGGTGATTGTACCTGCTGCTAAGCCTAAAATTTGTATTGCTGTCATAAGTTAAATTGTTAATTGGTTAGTTGGTTTATTAGTTTAAGATTTAGCCGTAATTATCATTTACTTTATTATCAATTATCCATTATTTACTTGCTTTTTTCTTTCTCCAATTTGTTGTCTCCACATAGCATAATACAAGCCTTTTTCTGCAAGTAGGCTTTCATGATTGCCTTGCTCTACTACATCACCTTTTTCTAGCACATAAATTTTATCGGCATGCATAATAGTGCTTAGCCTATGTGCAATTAAAATAGTTATTTGTTCTTTTTGGCTAGATATATCTCTTATCGTATTTGTAATTTCTTCTTCCGTTAAACTATCCAATGCACTTGTGGCTTCATCAAAAATTAATAAGTGTGGTTGGCGTAGCAAAGCTCTTGCAATGGATAAACGTTGTTTTTCACCACCACTTAGTTTTAAGCCTCCTTCACCAATTATAGTATCTAAGCCATTTTCGGCTCTTGCCAATAAATTGGTACAACTTGCTTTTGCTAAAACATCAGTTAGCAATTCATCACTTGCTGTTGGGTTTACAAACAATAAATTTTCTTTTATGGTACCGCTAAACAAGTTGGTATCTTGTGTTACAAAGCCAATTTGATTTCTCAAATCATCAAAATGTATTTCGGTTTCATCTAAATTATTATACAAAATTTTCCCTTCTTGTGGTCGGTACAAGCCTACCAATAATTTCATTAAAGTAGATTTACCACTTCCGCTTGGTCCAACAAATGCAACGGTTTCGCCTTGCTTTGCTTCAAAACTAATATTATCTATGGCTTTATGCGATGCTGTTTGATGTTTAAACGAAACACCTTGAAAAGCTAATGCATTTATTTCGCCTAAATGCTTAGGGTTAGCAGGTTCAAGCTCAGGGGCTTTTTGCATTAGGTTGTGAAAATTATTGAGTGATGCTTCTGCTTCTCTATAACTTAAAATAATATTACCAATTTCTTGCAACGGACCAAATATGAAAAAGGAGTAGAATGTTAATGTCATTACTTCACCAGCTGTAAGTTTACCTTGAAAAACTAACCATAATAATGTAAACATAATTACTTGGCGTAATAAATTTACAAATGTGCCTTGGATAAAACTTAGAGTACGAATGCTTTTTACTTTTCGTAACTCTAGCCCTAAAATTTTATACGTATTTTTATTTAGCCTTATAACTTCTTGATTAGTTAAGCCTAAACTTTTTACTAACTCAATATTTCTTAATGATTCGGTTGTGGTTCCAGCCAGCGTTGTAGTTTCTTTTAAAATATTTTTTTGGATTACTTTTATTTTTTTACTCAATATGCTTGTAAGAAAAGAGAGTAAAAAAATTCCTATTACATAGATGGGCATTATACTCCAGTGTAAACTAAACGCATACACAGAAACTACTACTATACCTACTAAAATTCCAAACAATACATTTATGAAGGATACTATGAATTTTTCTGTATCAGTCCTTACTTTAGTTAAAATAGATAGTGTTTCTCCACTACGCTGATCTTCAAATTGCTGATAAGGCAATTTCATACTATGTGCTAATCCATCAGTAAATATTTTTGCACCAAATTTTTGTACAATTACGCTACTAAAATAATCTTGAAAGGCTTTTGCAATCCTACTAACCATTGCTACACTTACCAAAATAGCTAACATGCCTAAAACGCCCCAAACAAATTCACTTTGTGTACGGATGCCTGTAGCTACGAATTTTTTTTCTGCAGTATAATAACCTATTTCATGTGGATGTGTGGCATAAGTATCAAAAAGTTTTCCAAAAAAATAAGGGTCAAGCATTGAGAATGTTTGATTAATTGCAGCTAAGAGTAATGCCAAAGCTACCAACCATTTATAAGGCTTAAGATAGTGTAATAATATCTTCATTAAAAAAATTTAGCAAAGCTACTTCTAAAAAGGGTACAAAATTAAAAATTATCCAGCCCAACCTTCCCTATCCAAACTGCGGTATTGTATGGCTTCTGCCAAATGTTGGGGTTCTATGTTTTCGCTACCATCTAGGTCTGCAATGGTTCTACTTACTTTTAAAATTCTATCGTAAGCCCTTGCACTAAGGTTTAGTTTTTCCATTGCTGTTTTTAATAAGTTTTGTGCAGGAGTACTTATAACACAAATTTCTTTTAGTTGCTTACTACTCATTTGTGCATTGGCATAAACACCATCACTATTTTTATAACGCTGGGTTTGTATTTCTCTAGCTTTAATTACTCGTTCTCTTATTTTTTCGCTTTTTTCAAACTCTTGTGTACTACTTAACTCACTAAAAGCAACAGGCGTTACTTCTACATGCAAATCAATTCTATCTAATAAAGGCCCACTTATTTTATTCAAATATTTTTGAACAATACCAGGACCACAGGTACATTCTTTTTCGGGGTGATTAAAAAAACCGCATGGACAGGGGTTCATACTAGCAATCAACATAAAACTTGCAGGAAAATCTAAAGCTACTTTTGCTCTACTAATGGTTACTTTTCGTTCCTCCATTGGCTGACGCATCACTTCTAATACCGTTCTTTTAAACTCTGGTAATTCATCTAAAAACAAAACACCATTATGTGCTAAAGAAATTTCGCCGGGTTGTGGATTACCGCCACCTCCTACTAATGCAACATCACTTATAGTATGATGTGGCGAACGATATGGACGTTTAGAAATTAGTGTTGCATTCTCTGGCAATTTACCTGCAACGCTATGGATTTTTGTGGTTTCTAATGCTTCTTGCAAACTAAGCGGTGGCAAAATAGTAGGCAATCTTTTTGCCAACATGGTTTTACCTGCACCGGGTGGACCAATTAAAATAGCATTATGTCCGCCAGCGGCTGCAATTTCTAAAGCTCTCTTAATATTTTCTTGCCCTTTTACATCACAAAAATCTATTTCAAAATTACTTTGGGCATAGGCAAACTCTTCTCTGGTGTTTACAATAATGGGTTCTAATGAATTTTCGTTTGCAAAAAATTCAATTACTTCATTAATATGTGTAACGCCATACACATTTAAGTTGTTTACCATAGCTGCCTCTCTAGCATTTGCCTTTGGTAAAATCAATCCTTTAAAACCTTCTTTACGGGCTTGAATAGCTATGGGTAATGCACCTTTAATGGGTCGTACTTCACCATCCAAACTCAACTCACCCATTATTACATATTCATTTAATTTTTCAAAATTTTCTATTTGTTCTGTTGCTCCTAAAGTGCCTATGGCAATGGGCAAATCGAAAGCAGTACCAGTTTTACGAATATCAGCAGGCGCTAAGTTTACTACCAACTTAGTACGTGGCATAAAATATTTGTTGCTCTTTATAGCACTTTCAACCCGTTGCAAACTTTCTTTTACAGCACTATCTGGCAAGCCAACTATATAGTAATCTTTTCCTTGATTGTTAACACTTACTTCAACAGTAATAGTAATCGCTTCAACTCCATAAACAGCACTCCCATAGGTTTTAACTAACATACTTTATAATTATTGTCTCAAAATAGTGAAAAACTTTTAAAGTAAAATGGCAATGTTAATGAGGTATATAGTAATTATTAAACTTTAAAAAAATTATTGGATAGAATCTTTTATTGATACCCAAGTTTGATTTAAACCAACAGTTTTTACAAGTGCATTAAATACTTTTGCATTATCAGGATGCATGCGTATGCAACCATGAGATGCCTTAGAACCTAATTTAGAAAAATTACCTGGGGTGGTTCCATGTAAAGCATAACCACCTTTTAAAAAAATGGCATAAGGCATATTACCTAAGCCACTATAATTACCTCCTGGAAATTTTTTTGAGCTATATTTTGTTAGCACTGGCCCAGAAGGTCGCAGGTTTAAATTAGGTGTTTCATATTTTCCAATACCCGTTGAAATTAAAAAACTGTCTCTTAATGTACCAAGCATGTAGAGATACAATGTTTGGTTTTGCTTATTTATTTCTGCGTATAAAATACAATCTTTTTCTTTACAACCGTTTTCATCAGCTGTATCTTTAGTTAGTAAAAAAGAATCTACAATACGTATATTTTCCTTTATGGCTAATTTTTCTTCGGGTGAAAAGCCTGGTGTTTTATTAAGGCGCTTTTTTAAAGAATCTATTCTATCCATAAAAACTAATTCTCTTCGCCAAATAGTATCAATTTGTACTAATAATTCGCCTACCGAATCTTCACTAGGAGTAAATTCATCTGCATCAAATAAATTAATTGTATCAGGCAATTTACTTGTGTCACTTATTAATAAAGAGTCCTTAAATTGTTCGTATTGAAAGTTATCAAAAGCAGTTTCTTTCTTTTTGTTTTTACAAGAAGAATAAACACAAACAAAAAAACAAATACTAAATAATGTGTTAAGTTTTGAATATCTAAGTAATTGAATCATACTTACACAAAAGTAACAGATTATTAGGGTAAGGTAACCTATTTAACAATTTTATCTACCAAACCCCTGATTGCCAATTAAAATAATAAGGGAAATTACACCCAGTATAATTAAAGAAGAAATAATTAAGGTGATTAACGAAAGCCATTTGGCTAGTTTTAGTTTATTATTTTGTTGTGTTGAAAGATGAACATGTTTGTTTTTAAACTTTGCACTCACTACCACACCAATAATGGATAAAACAAAAGCTAAAACAAATGATAATAAGCCTACCCCATAAAATATTACAAACTCAAACAGGGCAGATAATGCTAATAAAGAAATAGCAGTAATACCAATGCCTAAAGGGATTTTAGGGTTAGCATTACTATCATTTATTGTAATTAAATCTATTTGATTAGCTTGTATATTTTCCATAATGCTAAAGTAAAAAAACTAAAGGTGTTACATATACCCAATAGCCACATTTAACAATTCTACAACCTTTCCAACATATCTACCACACCTTCTTTTTTTAATATTAAATAGCCAAGCCTATCATTACTTACACCTTCTTTTAACTGATAGCTAAATTGTAATTGATCGTTGACGATGGCGGTTTCAAAATAGCGAAAAGTAATATTTGGATTTTGCTTTAAATCCTCGGCTATTTCGTACAAATGTGTTGATAGTATAAACAAGGAGTTTGTTTTTTTATGAAGCCCCTCAATTACGGTTGTAGAGCATTTCATAGCATCTTGCACATTGGTACCTTTAAATAATTCGTCAATCAATATTAGCCATTTTCGTCCATCGCTTATTTTATTTACAGTGGCTTTAATACGTTGCACTTCATTATAAAAATAGCTTTCGCCCTTTATTAAGTTATCTACCACATTTATATTACTCAACAATCCATCAAAGCAGGTAAGCTTCATATTTTTTGCAGGTACACCCATACCTACATGAGCTAAAAAAACTGCACTACCCATGGCTTTAATAAAAGTGCTTTTACCTGCCATATTTGCTCCTGTTAAAAAAAGAAAATTAGTAGTATCATTCAAATCAATTTCATAAGCAATGGGAGTATGTAGCAACAAATGATATAAGCCAGAAACTTCTAAAACAGGCTTTTCATTTTCAATAAACTGGGGAAAGTGTAAATTATATTTTGCAACAGCTTTTGTCATACCTATCCATGCGTCAATACGGGCATGTATGGCTAACAAATCAAGTATATTTAATTTGTATTGATATCTTATAAAATGTGCCAGTTGTAGCAACTGCCCATTAGTAAGGTCTTTGCTTGTTTTGTGATTTACAACTACATTAAATTGTTTTTTTCCTAACGCTTTTTTGGCTTTTTCTATTTCAACTTTTAATGGAAGTGGAGTATTATCATTAGATAAAATTTTAACCCATTGTTGCATTCCTTTTACAAAATCAAAGCAATGTTGGGCACTGTATTTTACTAAAGAAAAATCTGGTCCATGCAATATTTTATAACTAAAAGCATCCCAAGCAGATGAGCTGTTAGGTATTTCATCGATGGTGGCACTAAAAAATTTTTCTACCACCATTATAGTACCATTACTTATTTGCTTTGGCCATTCACTTTGTTTTGCAATTAATAATTGTAAGGTTTGTTGTACCCCAATAATTTCGGCTTTGGTTTTTAGGGGTGTTGCAAAATTTTGATATAATTGTTCTTTCCCATTTATAGTATCGCATAAACTAAGCTTACTAAAAATAGATAACTCTTCTTCAGTATTAAAAATTGATATGTCGTTTAAAGTGGTCTTGTCTATCTCCATGAAGAATCTGCGATTTTTTGATGTATAAATTTCTATTACACGAATTTTAACGAATTACACTAATTTACATTGTGCTATACTTTCACTATTCAATATTCAAAATTCATCATTCACTATTCACTATTCATTATTATCTATTAAACAGCAACCTCTGCCCTCTACTATCTTCATTAAACCTTCCATTGTTCCAAACTAAGTTGCCATTTACAAATGTTTTATCTATAGATGCAGAAAATGTAAAATTCTCTAAAGGACTCCATCTACATTTGTAAAAAATATTTTCTTTAGTAACGGTATGAGGCTTTTTAGTATCTACAACTACTAAATCGGCAAAATACCCTTCTTGTATATAGCCACGTTCTGCAATTTGAAAACAATCGGCTACAGCATGGCTCATTTTTTGTACAATTTTTTCTAAGCTTATTACTCCTTGCTTATGGTAATGCAACATTAATAATAATGGATGCTGCACTAAAGGTAAGCCAGCATGGGCATGGCTATAATCACCTTCTTTTTCTGTTAATAAATGTGGAGCATGGTCTGTTGCAATTATGTCTAATCTATCATCTAGCAAGGCTTTCCATAAAGCTTCTTTATTATTAGGTGCTTTAATTGCAGGATTACATTTTATTTTGTAACCTAAGGTTTCATAATCATCTGCTGTAAAATGTAAATGGTGTACACATACTTCTGTAGTAATTCGTTTATCTTTTAATGGCAACATATTACCAAACAACTGCAATTCTTTTTCGGTACTGATATGCAAAATATGTAAACGACTATTATATTTTTTTGCAAATTGTATGGCAGTTAAACTGCTTTCGTAACAAGCCTCTTCATTTCGGATTATGGGGTGATGGGCTGGGGTTAAACTTTCGCCAGCTAATCTTTCCAAATTGTTTTTAATTATTCGTTCATCTTCGCAATGTGTGGCAATAAGCATTTCGCTTTCACTAAAAATTTTATCTAATGTGGTGTGGCTATCTACCAACATATTACCAGTACTAGCACCCATAAAAATTTTTACACCACATATTTCTTTTTTAAAACTATTTATTTTTAAAACCTCATCTGCATTGGTGTTACTAACTCCCATAAAAAAAGAATAGTTAGCTAGCGAAGTATTTTTAGCAATGGTGTATTTATCTTCTAGCAATTCCTTGGTTAAAGCATTAGGTATTGTGTTGGGC
>JAGNRZ010000015.1 GCA_017988335.1 Ferruginibacter sp. | reverse complement strand
AGCCTGTATGTTGGAGCAAATAGTTTTTTTATAGCCCTAGTACAATCGTGGCTATCGGTAAACGTATCAATAGCCCTGTGTAGTTGAATGCCATGCTGTATTTGTAAGGGATAATCAAATTGTGATTTGCCCTTTACATAATCACTAATCATATTACCCACTAGTATTTGTGGATGATTAAATGATAAATAAGCATGTGCTAAATAATTCATAAATACCTTGCAGGGGGTATTGTTAAAGTAAAAACAATTCTACATCTTTACTACATAACAATAAATTTTATTAAATGAAGTTAACATTAAGTATTGTACTATTATTTGTAATAGCCCATTTATTTGCCCAAAACGATACTCCTGTAAAAGGCATACTCATTAAAATAGATAAAGATGGTAAAGTAATTGTAGGTGTAAAGCCTGTTGCAGATAGCAATAAAATAGCCATGCAATTAGACAGTGCAAAAAAAGCAAGCAAAATTACTGTGGCCAAAGATTACCCTATCTATTCTACTAAAATGACTTTTTGGGAAAAATGCAAATACTGGTTTTTTTGGCTAAAGAAAGAGCAGCCCTATATGTTTTGGCCATTACTTATTATGATAAGCATTTGGATACTAAGATTAATCTTCAAATTATTTGATAGATAAATAAACTTCATTACAAAAAAATTATCTTTGCCCACTAAAAATATTATTATGGCAAAAGGTCCGGTTTCAAATTTTATAGAACATCATTACAGGCATTTTAATGCAGCAGCATTGGTAGATGCCGCAAAAGGTTATGAAACCCACTTAAACGAAGGTGGTAAAATGATGATTACCCTTGCAGGTGCTATGAGTACTGGCGAATTAGGCTTAAGCCTTGCTGAAATGATTAGGCAAGATAAAGTAGCTATTATTAGCTGTACAGGTGCTAATTTGGAAGAAGATATTATGAATCTTGTGGCACATAATTCTTACAAGCGTATTCCTAATTATAGAGATTTAAGTCCACAAGAAGAGTGGGATTTATTAGAAAATCATTACAACAGAGTTACCGATACTTGCATACCGGAGGAAGAAGCATTTAGACGTTTACAAAAACACATTGAAAAAATTTGGAAAGATGCAGATGCTGCTGGCGAACGTTTTTTTCCACATGAGTATATGTACAAAATGTTGTTGAGTGGTGTGCTTGAACAGTATTATGAAATTGACCCTAAAAACAGTTGGATGTTGGCAGCGGCACAAAAAAATATACCTATTGTAGTGCCAGGCTGGGAAGATAGCACCATGGGAAATATTTTTGCTAGCTACGTTATTAAAAACGAAGTAAAAGCTACTACCATGAAAAGTGGTATTGAATACATGGTGTGGTTAGCAGATTGGTATAGACAAAATAGTGGCGGAAAAGGCGTAGGCTTTTTTCAAATTGGCGGTGGTATTGCTGGTGATTTTCCTATTTGTGTAGTACCTATGATGTATCAAGATTTGGAGTGGCATGATGTACCTTTCTGGAGTTACTTCTGTCAAATAAGTGATAGTACAACTTCGTATGGTAGTTATAGTGGTGCTGTACCAAACGAAAAAATTACTTGGGGTAAATTAGATATGCAAACTCCTAAATTTATTGTAGAAAGCGATGCTACTATTGTAGCTCCGTTAATATTTGCTTGGGTATTGGGATGGTAGAGTTAATTTATTCCCGAAGATTACTGAAATTCTTCGGGAATAAATTAATAATTGAATTATTTTTTAGAATGAAATTACTTTAATTATTTCTATTCCCTCCTCTTTGCGGACGCATAGAAGGCTCTATTTCATCTTTAAATTTTTTCATTTGTTCTTCTGTAAATACTTCTTTTAATTTTGCATCTCTGTTTTGTGTTATCTCTTGCCTTGCTGCTTGCATAGCTTCTCTATCAAAGCTGCCGCCTGCTCTTAACTCTTCCATTTTTGCATCTTGTTGCTTATACGATTCTAAAAAAATAGCGTCAATTTTTGCCATTTTATTGAAGTCTAATTTAAAGGCACTATCAATTTTTTCATGTACTACTTTTAATCTTTCTTCAGGAGTACGTCGTTGTCCTCCACCACCTTGTGCATTTACTGTAGTTGTAGCTATTGTAAAAGATAACAATGCTAATAAAATTTGTTTTTTCATGTTTGTTGTTGTTTAAAATGTATGATTATACTGATATTATATTTAATAAATAGTTCATTTTTTTCTGTACCGAAATAATCGGTACAAGATGATATTATTTTTTCTTTCTATCCCATATTTTATAAATAAGAGAATCAAATTTTGGTAATTGTTCTGTTGTACAAATTTTTCGTACTGCCGCAAAATGTGTTAGCATTTGCAACTCCATCTGCTTTTGCTTTTCAGCACTTTTAGTAGCACTTTCATTTATGGCAGAATCGCTAAAACCATTTGCTCCTAAATATTTTAACATAGTTTGCTTGCCATTTTTCATTTCATCAAACTGTGTCTTCATTTTTTCTTTATGGCTGTTACGCAAGGTTTCAAATTGCTGCACTTGGCTGTCATTAAAACCAATTTCTTTTTTTAAGAACATAGCCATTTGAACTCCTTTGTCTTTTTTTCCTCTTTGATTTTTATCTCCTTTAAAACAAAAAAATAGCAAAGCAATATTGCTTAATAGCAATATGCCAATAATTAATAGGTATAATTTACTTTTTGTCACTGTACTCATTATGGTTCTATATTTTCAATTTCGTTAATAGCAATTGTACTTGTGTTATATTCATCTGCTATAGCATAGCTATCTTCTGTATTTATATTTGCTTCGTTATTGTTAGATAGTACCATTGCATTAATAGCAATAATAATTGCTATACAAGCAAAAGCTACAGCAGGTTTTGAAATAAATGCTAGTACAGCATCCCATACAGATGATGAGTTTGTTTGCATTTTTGCATTTATTCTGGTAAGCAAATAAGGTTTGCCTGTAGCTTGTTTTACATCATCTAAACTGTGCAAAGCTTCGTTTACCAAATTGTTTATTTTTTCTTGTTTATTCATATTAAACTATATTGTTTTTATAAAACACTTCTAGCTCTTTTTTTAAATTTATTTTTGCCCTTGCAATTAATGATTCTATAGCTTGTAAAGACATGTTCATTATGCTTGCAATTTCATTATACTTTTGCCCTTCAACTTTATGCAACGTAAAAGCAATACGTTGATTGTTAGGCAATTTTTTTATTGCTTTAAATAAAGCTGCCGATGCTTCTTTTTTTTCCATAGCTACACCGGGATGGTAAAATAGGGCTGGCTCTGCAACTTCGGCGTTATTGCTTCCCCATAAAAATTGTACAAAGCCAAATCGTTTTTTTTGTTTTTCTTTTTTTAAATAATCCAACGATTTGTTGACCGTAATTTGATAAAGCCATGTACTTATTTTAGCATCGCCTTTAAAAGAACTTATGGATTGAAACACTTTTATAAAAACTTCCTGTGTTATTTCATCCGCCTCATCTTCGTTTTGAATAATACTTAATGCTGTATTATAAACCATGCTCTGCCATTCGTCTATTAGCTTTTTAAAAGCTTGTTCATCTCCTTGCTGTAGTGCTACAATTAATTCTGTTTGGTTCAAAACAATTCATTTTATACCCTCTAAATATACTTAAAAATTAGGAGCTCCTCCACCCATACCTCCTGGTCTAAATTGTGGCCTCTCTCCACCGCCTTCTCTATTGTTTTGCCTTGCAGGTGCTGTACCAAAATTTTTAAGCTTATAGGTAAACGTAAGCATAAAATATTGTTGAAGCACTTGAGTTTGTACATCTTGTATATAGGTATCGGTAACCGATCTTGAAATACTTTGATTTTGTTTTAATAAATCAAATACCGATAGCTTTAACTCACCAGCTTGCTTTTTTAGTATTTTTTTACCAATGGCTGCATTCCACAACCAATAACTTTGGTTAAAGCCTGAGGCTAAGCCAGTATTAGCATTTCCAGAAAAATCGTTTTGAATAAACCAGCCCTTTTTGTTTAGTAAATTTACTTGTGCTCCTACAGATTGATTTACATACTTTGTTGTAGTACTATTGGTTGTATTTGTAGATGAGTTATTAAAATTAGCCGTATAAGATAAATTGAAATCAACATACTCATTAATATTACTTGCAAAAGTAACACCCGTATTATAATTGTAGCTATTAGTAATTGTGTTTTTATAATCTACCAAGCCTGGCAATCTTGAATAGCTAAACCCTGCATTTACATTAAGTGTAGTTTTTATAAACTTTAGTGGCATACTATAAGTAAAAAATGTACGTAAGCTTTTGTATCCATTTAAATTTACAGGCTTACTAAACTGAGAGTTCTCTTTTACCGTTACATTATTAATAATTGAATCGTTTTGAATAAAGTAAGAGGCGTTTGAAATATAGTCGCTAGCTGTTTGCAAAAATAAATTTGCAAAAAAGCTTCTACTAGTTTTTGAATTCGTGTAAGAATATCTACCCGATAAAAAATGAGTGTACGACTGTTTTAAACCAGGGTTACCACTACTTACCGATAAGGAGTTGGTATCGCTAATAACATCTTGCAATTGAGTAATAGAAGGGAAACTAGTTGATGCTCTATAAAACACACGAATGTTACTGGTTACAGATAGTTTTTTTCTCCACATTAAATTGGGTAAAATATTAGTAAAGGATTGGTTAACCGATGTTGTTGTAGGAAACGTTCGTTGGCTTTCTAATTTTGAGTTTTGAAAATTTAAACCGAAAGAAAGTTGCTCATCTCTACTTTGCCCTAGCCTGTAATTAATACCAGCATTATTTGTTGTAATAGTATTATCAAAAACGTTTGAAAGTTTTGGTTCAAACAAACTATACTTAAACCCATCATAATTATATGTTTGCTGATTAGCTTTATTTTTTTGTACGGTAGGTGTATAGTCTATTTGAAGTTGTCCTTTTTTCCCTACTGGCTCGGTATAAGATATGTTACCGCCTATTGAGCTTCCGCTAGTTTTGCTATCTCTAAATCTATTTGATAACACTTCAGTAATACCAGTAGTGTAATAATATTTATTTTCAATATCAGTTAATGTTTCTCCATCATTTTTACTCCAACCTGTATTAAACCCTACAGAAAGGCTACGCCCTCTTTTAGCAAAAGAGTGGCGGAACATAATATTGTTTCTAATATTATATCCATTTCTATCTGAATTGTTATTACTTGTTGATACACCTACGGAATCATTTTCTGCACGGTAGTTTTGCACTGATGATTCAGATACAGATTTATTATTTTGAAAGCTTATGTTTGGTATTATAAATAATGAATTAGAAGAATCAATTTTATACTCTAATCTCATATTTATTCTGTGGTTATAGTTAGTTGAAGTGGCGTTAGATTCTTGATGTGTAAATATATTCTTTAGATTGTTAAATGTTTCTTTATTAGAAACATCTTGACTTTCATTTTTACTTTGGTTAAAAAAGTAACTACCACTAAGCGTTAATTTTTTATTATACACATTACTAAAATTAAGCCCTGCTGCATTGGTTTTACTTATACCACTTGATTGACCTACATTAAAATTATCGCCGCCACCGCCGCCTCTATTGCCGCCGCCACGGTTGCCTCCACCACCACTACTTGTTACTCCCAATAAATCTTGCGATGCAAAGTTTTGTATATTAATATTATTAAAATTACCTACTAATGAAAGGCGTCTATCACCTTTAAAAAAACTTACGTTACCTCCAGCCGTGTATCTACTATCCGTACCTACACCAGCATATACTCTACCAAATTGCCCATTACGAATACCCGATTTTGTTACAATGTTTACTGTTTTTACTGAGTTGCCATCATCAAAACCTGTTAGCTGTGCTTGATCACTTAGTCTATCAAACACCTGTATTTTATCAATAACATCGGCAGGTAAATTTCTTAATGCAGCAGTTGCATCATCCCCAAAAAAATCTCTACCATCCACTGTTACTTTGCGTACTTGCTCACCTGCGGCAGTTACAGTACCATCTCTAGCTACGGTAATACCGGGTAGTTTTTTAATAATATCTTCTGCCGTAGCATCTGGGTTTACTTTAAATTGGCTAGCACTAAATTCAGTTGTATCTCCCTTTTGCCTTACGGGTTGGGTTTTTGCTACTATTACCACTCCTGTTAAATCGGTAGCCATTTTGCCTATTGAAAAAGGTATGGGTGTTTTATTACTAGCTTGTAAATTTATTTTTTGTTCAATTTTTTCGTAACCACTATAACTTATTTTTACAACATAAGTTTGTGCATTTAGGTTGTTAAAATCAAAGTTTCCTTTAGCATCAGTTACTTTATATTTTTTTTGTGTGGTGTCTTTTTCGTTAATAAGGCTAATGGTGGCTCCAGCTATAGGTGCTTTATCGGCTTTATCATTTACTTGCCCTTTTAGCGTTATATTTTGAGAAAACGCCATATTTACAAAAAGCATTAATCCTAATACCCCTCCTGTTTTTTTACTCCATTTTTTTATTTGCATAGTTTATTAGACGACTAACTTTAAAAAAACTGTCGGCTTAAAAAAAATATCTTCACAAAAAAAGCATATATACCATGAAAATCACTTCACTTTTAACAAAATACTCCTATTATTTAAGTAAAAAATACAGTTTTTACAATTAACTTGCAGCCCTAAAAAGTTTTATAATGGAGTATAATAAATTAGTATCCGTAACCGGATTAAGTGGATTGTTTGAGTTAGTATCTTCAAAGGCAGATGGTGGAGTAGTTCGTTCTTTGGAAGATGGTACTTCAAAGTTTGTAAGCAATCGTATTCATCAGTTTTCTCATTTAGAAAGTATTGAAATTTATACCACAGCAGATAATGTTAACTTAGTAGATGTACTTTCTGCTATGAAAGCAAGTACTGAAAAATTACCTGATGCTAACGATGCAAAAGCAATAAAAGCATACTTTGAAAAAGTATATCCTACAATGGATTTTGAAAGAGTATATGGTAGCGATATGAAGAAGATGGTGAAATGGTTTTCAATTTTAGAAAAAAATAATGTTGAAATTAAATTATCTGATGCTGGCGAAAATGTAGCTCAAGAAAATGTTGTAGCAAAAGCAAAGCCTACAGAAGCAAAAGCCGCAGCTGTAAAAAATAATGCTCCTGCAAAAAAGATAAATATGCCACGTAAAATGGCTTAGTGAAGAGGAGACGCTGATGAAACGGATTTTTTTGTCATTTCGACGATAGGAGAAATCTACTTTAGAGGTTTTGTTGAATAAAGAAATATTTATACTATAGAAGAGCCTCTATACAGCTTTCCGTTTTATTTAAATGCCGTAAAATCCTTTTTAGCTTATAAACATGAAAGTATCTAAAACACAATACGCTGTTTATATTTTAACTAATTTTAATAAAACAGTATTGTATATAGGCGTTACAAATGATTTGGAACAAAGATTAATAGAGCATTTTATAGATTCTAACAATCCGTTATCAAATAAATTTACAGCAAAGTATAAAGCAATTTATTTAGTTTATTACGAAAGTTACAATTATGTAAATGACGCTATTGCAAGAGAAAAAGAAATAAAAAAGTGGAGAAGAGAAAAGAAGGATAATTTAATTGACACAATAAATCCTAATAGAGATTTTTTAAATATAGAATTATTAGGAGAATGGCCTCCAAAAAATTTATACCATAGAAGCGATGGGTAGTTTTTACTTTTCCTTTCTTTTAGTCAGAAATTCCAAAAAAAAATTAGTATAAATTTGTTCAAACACATATTCACATCAAGAATTATTTACAATAAAAATAGATTTCTCCTATCGTCGAAATGACAAGTAGAGCTACTCACCATGTACACCGCAAATATTCAAAAACAACAAAGAAAATTTTTACCAACAGATTTTACAGTAACGGATTGGAACAGTCTTGAACCGTATTTCAAAAATTTATTGGATAGAGAAATTACTACCGCAGCCGATTTAGAACAATGGTTGAAAGACCAAAGTGAGTTAGAAGCGGTGGTGAGTGAAGATGCTTGTTGGCGTCAAATAAAAATGACTTGTGATACTGAAAACAAAAGTTTAGAAGAAGCCTTTACATTTTTTGTAATGGAAATTCAACCTAAAATACAGCCACTGGCAGATGCACTAAATAAAAAGCTAGTGAATCATCCATTAGCTAATGAACTAGATACCGATAAATATTTTACCTATTTGCGTAGTGTTAAAAAAAGTATTGAGTTGTTTAGAGAAGAAAACATTCCGCTACAAGCAGAGCTTGGTGTGTTGCAACAACAATATGGTGTTATTACTGGTAAAATGACGGTTACTGTTGATGAAAAAGAATATACCTTACAACAAGCTGCCAAATTTTTAGAAAGCCACGATAGAAATAAAAGAGGCGACGTTTACCATAAAATACAACAACGCCGATTACAAGATACTACCGCACTAAACGATTTATATAATCAATTAATACAAAAGCGTAATCAAGAAGCTGTTAATGCTAGTTTTGAAAGCTACACCGATTATAGATTTAAAGAGCTTGGGCGTTTTGATTATACCAAACAAGACTGTTACAATTTTCATGAAGCAGTAAAGCAGCATGTGTTGCCTCTTGTAAATATCATCTACCAAAAAAAGAAAGAAAAACTAGGGCTTGATACTTTACGGCCATGGGATATTGATGCAGAGCCTGCTGGCACAGAGCCGTTGCACCCATTTGCAACAAGTGAAGAGCTTATAAATAAAACTGTTGAATGCTTTACAAAACTTCGTCCGTTTTTTGGAGAGTGTTTGCAAAAAATGCAACAAATAAAGCACTTAGATTTAGAGAGCAGAAAAGGTAAAGCTCCCGGCGGCTACAACTGTCCGTTAGCCGAAAGTGGTGCTCCATTTATTTTTATGAATGCTGCTGGGCAAATGCATGATGTAACTACCATGGTACATGAAGGTGGGCATGCAGTGCATAGTTTTTTAGCACATCCATTGGAGTTAAGCGGTTTTAAAGAATATCCCATGGAAATTGCTGAAGTGGCAAGTATGGCTATGGAATTATTTAGTATGGATGAATGGGAAACTTTTTTTACCAATACTAATGATTTAAAAAGAGCTAAAGAGCATCAACTAGAAAGAGTAATTACTATATTTCCCTGGATTGCCATTATAGATAAATTTCAGCATTGGATATACGCTAACCCTACGCATATTAATGATGAACGTACTGCAATGTGGAATCAAATTTTAGCAGAATTTAAAGATGATGTTATTGATTATAGCGGATTAGAAAATTACCGCAGCAACGCATGGCAACGCCAACTACATTTATTTGAAGTACCTTTTTATTATATTGAATACGGCATTGCTCAATTAGGTGCTATTGGTATGTGGATGCAGTATAAAAAAAATAAGCAACAAGCAATGGATAATTATTGTAACGCATTGGCTTTAGGCGGAACCAAAACCTTACCAGAACTGTATAAAACAGCAGGCTTAACTTTTGATTTTAGCCCAGAAAAAATTAAAGTGTTAATGGAGTTTGTTGAGGAGGAGATGGTTAAATTGTGAGATTTTATTTTATTCTACAACTTCTTCTTCCACTTGCAACTGATTATTAGTAATTATTTTATAAATTACTTGTGGGTGAGCATAAATATATTTATTGAGTTTGTTGCCTAAAATGATGATGGTGAAATTATCATTAATAAATCTATAAAAGCAATTATTGTTGCCTTGCCAATACCCATTGTGAAAAATTATTTTTTGCTGGGGGTAATTAAACATACGCCAACCCAAGCCATAGTTTTGATAACCTTTTCTTTCAAAACTATAAGACAAATACATTTCTTCTAAAGTAGTAGGTGTAATTAATGTATGTTGATAAAGGGCTTGATCTAACTTATATAAATCTTGTACTGTGCTATAACAACCTTTGTCGCCTGTAATACCATCTAGCTGAGTATCTTTTTGTTGTAACCAGTTTCGTTTATAACTTTTACAGCAATTAGCTTTGTGAGCACATGTATTATCTAGTACATAAGAGTCTTTCATCTCCAACACATCAAAAATATTTTTTTGTACAAATTCAGCATAGCTCATTTTACTTACTACACTTATAATGTAACTTAACAAGGCATAGTTTGTATTTCTGTATCTAAATTTTGTATTGGGAGGGTTTACCAATTTAGGTTTTTTATCTATCAATAATTGCACTAACGAATCATTACTCATTAACGAGTCGCCTTGTGGCAAAGGTTTACTCATTGCCATTCCAAAATACTCTGGTAAGCCGCTGCGGTGTGTAAGCAAATGCCTGATTGTAATCCCTGTGTATGGAAATGCTGGAATATATTTTTGCACAAAATCATCAAAGTTTAATAACCCTCTATCTTTTAAAATCGCTATGGCAATAGCCGTTATGGGTTTGCTTGTACTAGCTAGCTGACTGGGTGAGTTTGCATCTATTAATCTTTCACTTTCTTTATCAGCGTAGCCAAAATATCTTTCGTAAATAACATTACCCTTATAGCCTATCAATACTTGTCCGCTAAAGCCAGCAGCTATTCTTTTTTGGTAAAACGAATCTAACTGATGTGTAATAGCCTTCATTTCAGCACTACTAATATCTGCATTTTTAATTGTTACCGTTCCATATTTAGCGGTAGTGTTTGCTGATTGAGCAATACTATTTTGAAGTAAAAAAATAAATAGCAAAAGCACAAGTATTTGTTTCATAATGGCAATTTGTCGTGTACTATTTATTTGCAATCGTTACACACACCTTTTACTATCATTTGTGCTTGTTGTGGCACAAAGCCTTTAGGCAATTTTACAGATGGCACTGTAACATCATCTAAACAAATAGTTTTATCGCAATTGTTACAAATAAAATGTACATGATTATCGTGGTGGTGTCCTTCTTCACAATCATGTTTACACAAGGCGTATAAAATAGAATTATCTGTTGTGGGTATGTTATGTACAATGCCTTTTTCAACAAAGGTTTGCAATGTTCTATACACAGTTACTCTATCAAAAGCACTAGCCGTATTTTTTTCAATATCGGCATGGGCCAATGCACCAGGGCTTTTTAAAAATAGTTCTAATATTTTTTTTCTGCCTTCGGTTATACTAAGGCTATTTTTTTTAAGTATGTTTAAAAGTTGCTCCATGTGTATTGTAAAGATAAGAAAGTGAGTGGTGAATAGTGAGTAATTATAAAAAAATTGTACTCACCAATGACTATTCACCACTGACTAATTAGGGTTGTTACTAAACCCATTCATAAATCGTTTTGTTGTAATTTTTTCTTTTAGGAGGCCTTTTATATCTATAATTAATTTTTGTATTTCCTCTTCTTTTAAACCATCGTATATACCTCTTACTCTTCGTTGCTTATCAAGCAATGCAAAAAATTGAGTATGTATAAATTGATCGGCAATGTTTTGTGTACTATCTGGCTTGTTATTATCTATCATATAACCTTGCCTAGCTATGCTGTATAATTGCTCTTTTCCCCCTGTTAAAAAAAGCCAGTTTTTATTTTCAATTTTTGGCTGCATTATATTAGCTGTTTCTTCTAGTGTGTAAGAGCCATCTTTATTTTTAACCAAATTACTAGTCAGCATTTTTTGTTCGTAGGCTTTTAGCAAGGGTATGCTATCTGTTTCTGGCATACAGGAGTGTGATAAAATCATAAAATTTTCTTCTGTCTTATACACATCATACACTCTACGCATATTAGCATTCATTTTTGGGCAAATTCCTTTGCATGTAGTAAAAAAATATTCTGCTACATATACTTTTCCTTCCACATTATTTTGTGTTACCGTATCTCCATTTTGATTTATGAATGCAAAGTCTTTTACATCTGCATTTACAACGGCTAATTTTGATGCACTAAAATCATAATCTTTAAAAAGGGTCAACCAAAAACCCAATATAAGTACTGCAAAAAAACCTGCATATATCAACCACTTCTTCATCTTTATAAATTTTTGCAAAATTACGATACTACTTAATAGGCTGCATAATTAAATAATAAAACTTGCAACGTTATTGCAAATACTATATCTTTGCTAGTCAATGAAATTTAAATTAAACTGGGATGCTTTAGGTGCTATTACTTCCATTGTATGTGCAATACATTGTGCATTTTTGCCTGTGGTACTTAGCAGCCTACCAGTTTTTGGAGTTGAAATTATACACAATGTATATTTTGAATGGGGAATGATTTTTTTAGCTTTTGCTGTGGGTGCCTATTCATTATTACATGGTTTTATAAAACATCATCAATCATATACTCCTTTGTTAGTTTTTTGTGCAGGCATGTTGTTTTTAATACTAAAACAATTTATACCAAGCTATGAGTATTGGTTTTTAGCGGCTGCGGTTTCGTTGATATTATATGCCCATTATACTAATTATAAATTGTGCCATAAAAGTAAATGTAACTCTCCACACCACAAACATTAATTTATTCTTTCTTATTTCTCCATTTTTTAACAATGTATATATATAAGGCTATGCCTGTAATTATAAATAGCAGATAATAAACAATATTTTGCCATGTAGGCGATGTAGTAAAAAATGCAAAGTTTTTGTATAAGCCAAAAAATATATTTGCCATTAACCAAATTAATAAAGCTCCAATGCTTTCGGCAATACGCTTTAAAAACAATATGGTTTCTTCATCCATTTTTTATAGTTTTTTATTCAACAATAATAATTAATAGATGTTTATTTTAACAGTAATTTTTTAAAATCGCTACTATCGCCATTAAAGGCATTAAAATCTACATATCCATTTATACCATTTACATGTCCGCTTTCGCTATGCTGCCACATTAGCCAATTGCGGCTAATACGGGGCTTATCTTTTACTAAATAATGGGCTACCCACAAAGGGTAATCTGCACATACTTCTGCCAAATAAGTTTCGTAAAAAACGGCATTGGTGTAAATTATTGGTTTTACTTTATAATATTGTTCTACTATTTTAAGCCACTCTAATACTCGTTGTTGTAAATCTTTTTTTGAAGTGCCATTGATGGTTTCTACATCCAGCACTGGTGGTAAATCTCCTTTTTGTAATGTAATTGTATTAATAAAATTTTCGGCTTGTGCTTTTCCACTTCTTCCTGGATTAAAGAAATGGTAAGCCCCCTTTGGCATACCTGCCAACTTTGCCTGTAGCCAATTTATTCTAAACTTATCGTCTACCATACTATTACCTTCAGTGGCTTTAATAATGGCAAATCCTATTTTTACGTTTTTATCTTTCATGGCTTTTACATCTTCCCAATTTATTGATGATTGATGATGGCTAACATCAATACCATGAATGCTATAGCTTATAGGTAAATCAATATCAAAGCCATCATATCTAACAAACCTGGGTTTGTTGAAATAATCCGAAATATAGTATGTAGCAACACCTGCTATTGTTAAAATAAGCAAGTTGATAAGCAGAATTTTTACTGCACTTTTTTTCTTTTTTGCCAATGAGGGTAAATATTTAATTATGCAAAAATGCGATAATTAAAACAGAGTGCTTTGTAAAAGATAAATATTATTTAATCATTTTTTTAATATACTTAATATCGCCACCAATTAGTTTTAAAATATACTCACCCCTAGGCAAGTGAGTAGTAGAAATATTTGTGATAGCTTCGCCATTAATTAATGCAATGTTTTTCACAAGCACTCTTTGACCTAGCATATTGTACATTACAACATTTATATTAGGCAGACTTACATTAAACAATTGCACAGCAATATTATTACCAAAAGGATTTGGTCCTATTTTTATAGTATTAGCTGGGAAATTTTCGGCTGGCAATTTAACGGTGCTATTATTACGAGTAATTAGCCAATAATCAGGGTCAATTAAAACAGTATCTGGCGTAAAGTTTATGGCTTTTAAAAACTCTTCGCCATTTATTTTATTATCTACAATAATAGTTTGCTCTTGAGTAGCATTCTTGAACTTTAGTGCTACAGGTAATTCAAAAAAGTTTACAGAAGTATGTGAAGTAGTTTGCTCCATTTTAATTTTTACAAAACTATTTCCTACTTTATTCCAACTTACTTTATAGCTTGGGTGACCCTGCCCTTTATACCAATCGGCAAAAAACTCGGTAAGATTTTGTCCACTTGCTTGTTCTAAATTTCTTTGTAAATCCGCTGTTTTTGCATAACCATACGCCACTTTAGGGTCGTTTAAATAATTTTTTATGCCTTTAAAAAAATTATCTTCGCCTAGCTTCCAACGAAGCATATGTAATAAATGAGATCCTTTGTAATAACTTAACCTGTTACTAAAAATTCTACTTACATTAGTTGTATCATCTACCCATACAGATCCGCCAGGTTCAGAGGTAATAAAATTTATTTCCCGTGGCCTATCAATAGGCACAGATAGAGGATAAAATGCTTCTTTATATAATGCTGTTGAATGAGTTGCAAAACCTTCGTTTAACCATATATCTTCCCAACTAGCACATGTAATTTTATCTCCAAACCATTGATGACCTAATTCATGTGAGGTTAAACTTTGCGATACATCTGTAATAAACGAACATGTTTGATGCTCCATTCCACCACCCCAGCTAAATTGAACATGCCCATATTTTTCTTTAATAAATGGATAGTCGCCAAATTTATTATGAAAAAGTTTCATTGCATTACTTAAAAAACCACTGCCGCTTTGAAAATATGTTAAACTTTCTGGATAACAATATGTTTGAAATGGTAATACAACTGAACCTAAATCTATACTTTCGTTTAGCACACTATAATTAGTAACTGCCATACAAATTAAGTAGGTTGCAATAGGGTAGCGGTGTTTCCAATGTGCTACTCTCTTTGTGCCTACAGCAATTACACTTTCGCTTTGTAATATGCCATTAGCAGCAGCTTTATAGGCAATGGGGTTGGTAATAATAATATCTATTGAATCGGCTTTATCATCTAACCCATTTTTGCAAGGCCACCAATCTCTACCGCCATAAGGCTCACTTAGGCTCCACATAACAGGTACGCCTGCATGTGTTGAATTTATAAATGAACCAAAACCAGTATTAGCAGGTATTCCTTTATAAAAAATACTAACAGAATCGAACACTCCAGCATTTACACTTGTAGGAAAATCAATAGATACTGTGTTCGTACTTTGTGTTTTTGTTAAAAGAGCATTACGCTGTTTTACACTATCTACTACCAAAGTATTCATTATGTCTAAAGTAATGGAAGTAGCAGAAGAAGTAAGGGTATAATAAACAGTTACTTTACCAGTAATAAATCTAATTGCAGGGTCAACTTCCCACTCACATCTATAGTATTTTACATCAAAATTAGTACTAGCAAAAGTTAACGACTCTGCACCGCCTGCCGTTTGCGTTAATCTATCATAGGCCCGTTTTTCATTGTTAATAATTTGATCTAAATCTTTATCAACAAAGGGCTGTTGAGCCTTTGTTATTGAAACACTAAAGCAGAGTAGTAGTAATAAAAAACGCATAGTTGATAATTATATATAAAGGTTATAAAATTTTGTGAAAGTGCAATATTAAATATGTAAAGTCGTTATCTTAGCCATCTTTTTTGTTTACTAACGTATGAGAAGTACTAAAATGTATATTACTAAGGTGTTTTTTTCGGCCAAATGGCTGCTTACAGCTATTACTATTTTTTGTTTTTTTACAAACTTACAGGCAGCATCTGCAAGAAGAGTATTAGAAGACAAATCTAAAAAAACTATTACGGCTACCCTCAAAACTGAAGATGTAGAAGGCACTACAGTTGCCAATGTTATTTACCCACAAATTTTAGTAGGTAACGAAAATGAGGCCAATAGTTACATAGAAAAATTTTCTGAAAACAGAAGGGATTATTTGATAAGAATGTATAAAAAAGGGAAATCTTTTTTCCCAAAAATTACAAAAACATTTAAGCGTTATAATTTACCGCAAGAGCTTAAAGTATTAATTGCTTTAGAAAGTGCATTTAATGGCAATGCTACATCCCATGCTGGTGCAGTTGGTTATTGGCAAATAATGGATGAAGTAGCCAAAGAATATGGATTACGATATATATCTCAACCCACAGCAGAAGAAAAAAAATTAGCAGCAAAAAACAAAGCTCTTAAAAACCCAGATACTGTTACTTCAAAAAAGCCTACAATAAAAGATGAGCGAAAGAATTTTCATAAATCTACACATGCAGCTGCAAAATATTTACGAGACCGATACCGAAACCTAGGCAACAATACTTTACTGGTTGTAGCCAGCTACAACTGTGGTGTAGGCAACGTATGGGAAGCTATTCGTAAAAGCGGAAAAAACAATGCTACTTTTTGGGATATTAAAACACACCTGCCGGCAGAAACTCGTAATTATGTAATGAATTTTATAGCCCTAAATGTTATCTACAATAATTACGATAAATTTTTGAGTGGTACGTTGAGGTTTAAGGGTGAGTAATTATGTAAAAGCTGCATAAAAAAATATAATAGTTACGTACGCCCAAAATACTCCAAATAGAATGTGCATTAAGGTTTCAAAACCTTTACCACTCCAAAGTATTGGTGAATACCAAAAGAATTGGGTTAATAACCTAAATCCCCAAAATATTCCAAAACCTATTAATATTCTTTTCCCTAATGTTGTTTCTATTAAATCATTATAAGATACCAAGCATAATATACCCATTAATAAAATTAATAGTGCAATAAAAAATGTATGTACTTGCATCATTTGTTTGTTTAAAAGGCTAAGCTTTTGAAGCTCCAATTTCCAGTTAAATCGTTTAGGAAAACCTGCATGTATTATTGCTAAGGCAATAAAAAGAAATCCAATTATTTTAAAATGTATTTGCATATTTAGTAAGAGTAAAAGATGTTATAAAGGGTGTGTGTTTTATTTGTTTAGCAATAGCAAAATCTGCATTTGTAAATGTAGCAAGCCATTTGTGTTTAGAAAGAAAATGAAAAAAGCCAATATTATAAGCTAAGAAATTAGTTACATCTCTTAAGTGTTCTACTACTATTACTTCTCCATTATCTTTCAGTACTCTATTTACTTCTTTGAAAAAAATATTTCGTTCTTCGTTGTTTCTAATTTCATGTGCAGCAAAAATTAAAAAAAAATTATCAACGCTTTCGTTTTCTAAGGGGATTTTATGTGTTACTATTTGTTGTGTATTTGGGTATTTTGAATAGGCTTTTCTAGCTCTTTCTATAGATATTTCAGTATGTTTTGAAGAATCATAAAAGTCAAATACATACAGTTTTGCATTTTTAAATTTTTTACTTAGTAGGCTACTAGTTTCATCAAAGCCAGCATTAATATTTACAATAGTAATAGGCTCATCACTATTCTTAATCCAATTAAAAGAATATAAATTTGATACATCATATACATAAAAGGAAGTAAGCAAAGAAATGATTGTAGGCAATACAATGAAGGCTATTGCAAGTAAAAAATAAAAAGCTAATGATGGAAACATGTTTGCCAACACCCAAAGCAAAACAATTGAACAAGCCGCTATTACATAAAAATGCCAGTTAAACCGTATAATATTCCAAACGCCTTGGTATGGTTTTCTTATTGACTCCATTTTTCTATTTTGCCTTTCTTCCACTGATAAGGTATATTTGAAATTTCAAAAGCATTCGCTAAAAATACGTTTGTTAGTTTAAGTTCATTTAAAAAAGCAAAGCTATAGTTTAAAATAGATATTGGCTTAGGTGTCCAATTTTCTCTTACACCCTCTATGATTAAAACTTGCTGTTGGTTGGGCATATGCGTAAACGTAAAAGGCAATGGCCCTGCAAAACGCCTAGCCTCTTTCCAATCCACAAAAGGTGATTGGCTAGGCAAAGTAATATTATCTCTTTTATTATCAATTTCAACTACAAATTGAGATTGTAATGATTTAATTGTTTTACTATTAACGCCCTGTTCAATTTTAATATCAGTAGTTGTATAATTATAATGCGTAAAAATATTACCCAGCCACTCCATCTTTTTTTTATTTGTTTCTGATTTTAAAATATAAAGCCCTCTTAAATTTTTACCGAGAGAATTAGTATAACGAACAAATATTCTATACCCAATTAAGAAAAAATCATTTCCTAAAAAGCTGGGAAAGCCTTTAGGTCGAAGATGTTTGGTTTGTACCATAGCTACAGCAATAAAACCCCACTTATCATTATACGTATCAAGCGATAAGCAATGCGGAATAAATAATTGTAGCTGATTTTTAGGCACAGCAAATGTGAGAACTGTAGAGTTTTCAAA
Source organism: Ferruginibacter sp. (assembly GCA_017988335.1). Classification (GTDB taxonomy): domain Bacteria; phylum Bacteroidota; class Bacteroidia; order Chitinophagales; family Chitinophagaceae; genus Ferruginibacter. The sequence goes on along the minus strand of JAGNRZ010000015.1, from coordinate 14,491 downwards.
AAATGCCTCTACTCCAAATGGATGATTTTTTAATGAATTAAACATTTATTTTTTTAGATAGTACAAATTCATTTACATATATTATTAACATTAAAGCTACTGCAAATAATAAATTAAATTTACCCCACAGTAATAAGTTAGGTACTAAAATAAATTCTAAAACATTCATTATCCCAATAATTAATATCTGTGTTATAGCATTAAGTTTGGTGTACTTTTTACTTATAATCCATATAGCCATTATTACCTCAGCAATACCTATTAAAATGGTTAGAATTTTAGCTTGATGTTGGCTTAACAGTAAAATATTTTCAACTATTTGAGTATGCCTTGGAACAAGGTTTAGCACTTTACAAAACAAACCATTTATTAACCAAATTAAGGCGGTAAACCAAAGTGTTATAGTATAAATTTTTTGCCAAAGCATTTAATATGTATTTATTTACTTTTCAATTTACTATAATTAAATCCTATTCTTACATTTGCCAAAAAAAGAATTGCCAAAAATAAAAAATATAATACTCGACCTTGGTGGAGTGCTTATTGATATAGACTATCATAAAACTATTAACGCATTTAAAAACCTTGGTGTAGTAGATTTTGAGAATAAGTATTCGCAAACTACTGCCAATACACTGTTTGAAGATTTAGAAACAGGCAAAATAAGTGAAAATGAGTTTTATGATGGCATACGAAAAGAAACAAAACTACCCTTGGATAATGAGCAAATTAAAACCGCTTGGAATAGTATTCTTTTAAACTATAGACCCAACAGTATCGCTTATTTGCAACAATTAAATCAAACTTATACAACCTATTTGTTAAGTAATACCAACAGCATTCATCAAACTTCGTTTTTGCAAACATATACTACCGTTTTTAAAGAAAACTTAAACAATAATTTTACAAAAGCCTATTACAGTCACGAAATACATTTACGTAAACCTCACAAAAATATTTATGAATTTGTGTTAGCAGATGCTAATATAATGGCTGAGGAAACTTTGTTTATAGACGATTCTATTATTAATATACCCATGGCAAACGAATTAGGTATTATCACTCATCTATTATTAAAAGGCGAAAAAATTGAAGATGTTATTCCCAACTATTTAACCTCTTCAAAATCTATATAGTCATCTCTTTTAGGCTTTTCGGCAGTTTGCTTTGGCGGTGTGTCAACGTTATTTTGCTGCTGCATTTGCTCATTCATTTTTTGCTGCATTTCGCCTACCTTTTTTTTAACCTGATTAGTAGTATTATAAATAGGTATAATAAAATCGAAAATTAGCTTGTACAACAGGTACAGTGCAAATAGAAGTAATAAAGTGCGTAACATAATGTAACAAAGGTATAAAAGCCTTATTATTAATTTTTACAAAATTTTTATTAGTGGTAATGGGTATGTTTTATTGGTAAATTAAACCTCTTTTTGCAACTCATTAATTAATTGTAGTTCGTAGCCTTTTTGCTGCATATAATCTTGCAGTTTTCTTTTTTTGATAAAGATGTTTTTTTCGCTTTTAAGCAACTTAGCTTTTGCAGTAATTAACTTTTGGGCTGTTTGTAAATAATCATCATAAGGTATGCTGGCTAGGGCTTTTTTAATACAGTATTCACTTACTTGCTTGCTTTTAAGTTCGTACTTAATTTTTACCTTACCCCATTGCTTTAATCTAAATCTTCCACCAGCAAATTGTATGGCAAAGCGTTCTTCATTTAAATAGTTTTCTTGTATTAAGGTAGATAGTATTTCGTCATGTTCTTTTTTATACACACCTAAATCGTACAGCTTACTTACTACTTCACTGTGGCAACGTTCTTGATAGCTGCAATAATGTTTTACTTTTTGCAGGGCTTGTGCTGCGGTTAAAAAAGAGGTTTTATTCATGCAATACAAAAATAAACAAAACAAGCCCGAAATTATCGGGCTTGTTTCTTTGCTCTAAAAAAGGACAAGGCTATTTTTTTATTTCTTCTTTTAGTTTATCAACTTCTTTACCACCTTTTGTAATTATAAACATTACCGGCTCACTTACTCCATCGGCATTTACATTTCCATCACCTAAGGGCTGACCTAAATTATCAAAAGATTGTATGGTCCAAACATATTTTTTTCCTTTTACAGTGCCGTTCCATCCTTTGCGTATTTCAGTTTCGTCTTCATTTATTTTGCCATTCCAACCTTTTCTTTGTTGGCTAACAGAATCAACAGATTCTATACTACTTCCTTTTACCGTTCCGTTCCAACCTTTGCGTTGTTGTGTTTGATCTTCCATTTCGTTTTCAATAATACCCTGTGGTTGCCAAATATATTGCGTAGTACCTCTTACCTCTTGCGTTAAAATAGGGAAATTGCTACGCATTGCCTGTACAGGGTTTTGATGTGGTAATACTTCAAACACCATTAATTTATAAGTTGCTATAAATTTTGGAGTTGGCACTACTGGGCTCCATCTAAAAATTATAGCTGTTTTTGCTAAATCATAATTAAGTACTTCTTCATTGTATGGCTTTAGTAAAATAGGCAATTGTGTTGCAGCCAAATTAAAGCTTCTGCACTTCTCTTCTGAAAAAGGTACAAAATCTGGCGGACGAACTAATTGCACACATATTTGATAATTATCTGCTGGTAGTTTACCTGTTTTTTCTAGTGAGGTTTTATACTTGCCTGTAAACACCATGTATTGCATAGGTATTACATCACTTGCATTATAAATGGTAGTAGTGCTTGCTAAATTATATGTTGTTGCTTTGGCTAAATCTGTTTTGCCTACTACTGTACCATCAGAAAGTTTTATTTCGGTTTTTATTTTATAAGGTGCTTGCAAGCCTTGTGCTGGAGAAATTATATACGTTAATATTTCTCTATTAGTACTCCATTGCAATAAAGATGATGGCGGCGTAGCACTTACTACTAAATTAGTATTTACTTGTGCAACAGTACTATTGGTTGCAAGTAAAATAAATAAGATGTAAAATATTTTCTTCATAATTTTTTATTTTAAACTTTATGGTCAGACGAAGCGTTAGACCAATTTATTTTCCAAAACGATACATTAACCCTGTTCTAATATTACTTTCTAAATAATTAGCACTGTTGGGTATTATTTCGTTACCATATTTAAAATAGTTGGTGCTTAAAAAATTTGTCCAAGTAAGTTTTTTATTTAGCTTGGCATCTACATTACAACTGGCAATAAAATTATTATTAGCAGTAAAAGTATTGTTTTTACTAAATGTATATTGCAACTGCCCTCTTAGCTGTACCTTCTTTTTAAATGCTGGCATAGCTAAGCCTGTACTTACTGTAGCTAATGTAGTTTTAAAGCCTGGTAGTTTGTTCAAAAAATACATTACACTAAAATCGGGTGTTACATCTTTAGTTAAAAACGAAGGCACGTAGGTAAGCAAGGCCATGTGGGTGTTATTAGATGTAGTTATGTTTGTATTAATGTCTCTTTCATCGTATTTACTATAATTATAACTAAGGCTTATTAAGTGCACCATTTTGCTGTTACTCCATGTATAAGTAGGTGTGATACCAAAATCGTTACTTACATTTTTTATACCATAAGGGTTTAGGCCACTATTACTTTGAAAACCAAAATTGTTGTAATTAATATTTACACTCCAGTTATCGTTTATTTGGCTAAACCAATTTAGGTTGCCAATAAATTGTTTTGCCTTTAATGTTGTACTACTTACGTTATTGGTACGTTGCCCAATACTTGCTGTAACGTTTGTTTTATTTTTAAAAGCATTAAAACGAGTGTTCAACGTATAGTCCATTCTATCAGGCTGTAAAAAGGGATAGCCTACTGTTTGAAATCCTGCACCTAAGTATTTTACTTTTACGCCTATATCAAAGTTTTTACTTTTTCTGCCAATAGCACCTTCGGCTGCAAAATCTTTTGTAGTAGATGTATTACCTGTTAAAAATGGTTTTATTGTAACATCGGTAGCACTTACAGGTTGATACAAATCTTTTGTATATACACTTTGTGCCCCTTCGATATTTGCATACCACTGCTTATTAATATTTAGCTTGCCTACTACACTCATGGTAAAACCTTCTTGCGGTAGTACACTGCCTGGTGGTGGTGGCGGAATAGAGTTTTTATCATCTTTACCCTTGGCAAAATTAAAAAGCAAAGCGTAGCTATCTTCTTTTTCCATACCAAATTGTGCCATCCAATTATTTCGTTTATAGCTGCCGTTAGCCCCTCCGCTAAAAAAGTTAATTCCTTGTTGCGATACGCCTGTAAAGAATTTTATACGCCAAACATTGGGCCTTAAATCAAAACCTGCACCAAACACACCTACATCACCTGTGCTTAAATTGCTATAGTTTAAATATTGTGTACCTAGTTGCAACTCTGCCCATTTGTACTTGGGGTTAAAGCCAAAATTATTGCTAGGGTTGGTAATGTATTGACTAAAACTTTGCTTACCAATACCTGCATACGGCCCAATAACATTTGTAGGAGTAGTATTAAAATTGAAATTAAATGGCAGGCTCCACTTGGGTGTGGTAAATGTAGGCTGAAAGGTAAAACGTACTTGATTCCAAGGTTTGCGTTGTGCAAAACCCGTCCACCCTGCAGGGTTTCTATTTAACCCATAGCCTTCGTAAGTAACACCCATAGTGCCGCTTACTTCAAGTTTGGGCTTTTTATCTTGTGCATATAAGCCTATACTGGTGAATAATAATAAGCAGATAATTGGTTGCTTCATTTTTGATGGTTTATTTGGTTTACAAATTTTAGTTATTAATAACCAACTTTACACCGTTTTGTATATGTGGTGGAGTTGGTTGTATAGGTGTTTGTTTATTTAATTTCCACATCAAAACATTTGGTTACAATACACTCCTCACACCTATCGTTTCTAAAAACAAACTTTACACATATTGTGGCTTTACGAGTACAACACGGCAATGTTGATTTTTGCGGTAATAAGAAGGTTAATTGCAATGGATTATTTATAGAAAATATAGAACCATTTTTCCAGCTTATATTTCTTGAATTAATATCTGCCGCTAATGTTACTGGTGCATTTGTTTCTGTTCCATTAATATTTATTTTTGGCGTTATGCCAGTTATGCCTGTACCATTAATTATACTAGCCCATGTTCTTGGCTCGTTTTTGCAGCTTAGGCATTCTTCTTTAATTACTCCTTTTTCATCTACAGCAAATAGTTTTATATTGGTAACCGTTGCTCTTACCTCTGTAATGTTTGCAGGTAAACCACTAAAACTAAATGATTGTGTTAGCTGACTTGCCGATAAGTTAGCATTGTTAGTAAGACTAACTTTTATAGAAGTATCTACTTTAGTAGTGCAGGTAATACAAATTGGTGGTTGAGTGCATTCTGTAATTATTGGTATTACAATTGTTTTACAAACAATATCATTAGATTTTAAAGTGTAGGTTAACGTATAGCTTGTATTATTAGTATTTGAAAATGTATACACCAAAGGATTCATAAAATCGTTGCCAACATTAGGTTGACTTACAACTACATTATTTGCATCTTTCAATTCTGCAATTACACTTACATTGGTACAGTTACTTGGGAAAATTGGGGCGTCATAAAACTTATTAGTTGAACCGCAAGGTACTGTTAATGTACCTCCTGTATAATTTTGAAATGTTCCGTTATTTATGGCTTGTTTTGGAGTTGCTAAACTTAATGAAGAGCAAGGGCAGGGGCCAGGGCAACTGTTAATTTTAATTGAACATTCTATAGAATCACAAAGATTATTTTGTATACCCCAAATGAATTTTATTTTATAATTACCAGTAATACCCGTTGGTATTACTAAGCCTGTAGTGCCATTACTTGCAATAAAAGATGATGCCCAAGATGGAGTAATTAATGATACGGCTTCGTATACATTTACTTGTTTTATTGCAAATGCAGAATTTGCTGGAGTACAATTAAGGCTTACATTAAATGAATATGTTTTACCACACATTACAGTACCACTATAATTAGGAGCTGTTAATATGAAGTTAGGATTTGACCCAGTAACTATAATGGTTGGTGTACAACTTGAAGTGCAAGGGTTGCAAGTAATATTTATTGGGTAACTAATACTATCACACTTTGAGCCGTTTTTACTCCATACTTTTTTAATATAAAATGTTCCATTTATACCTGTAGGAATTATTAATTGATTTACATTTAATTGTGCAGTATTTACCCAGCTTGGCGTATTTCCTAAATTATCTTCTAAAGAATGAACAGTTGTTATGCCTACACTTGTGCTGCCATTAGAACATGTGATGCTACCATTCATTAAAACTGTTTGGTTGCAGTTTACTGTTGTTGCGGTAGTTGTAGAAAGATTAACCCAGTTTGAGTTTATATATAGCCCTGTAGCAATTGTGCATGTTGGACATGTAGGTGGACAAGTAATATCAATTGGATAACTTACACTATCACATCTTGTATTTGCAGTACCCCATACATATTTTACATAAAACAAACCTGTTGTATTTGCAGGAATATTTAACATACCTGTACCTGTAAACGAACTTGCCCAAGTAGGTGTATTGCCACTGCCATCAATTACTTTAACCTCTTTTATTACCATTGCACTATTTACTGGAATGCAGGTAAGTGTTGCAGGATTAAAATCATAACCTTTGCCACATTCTAAGGCTGTGTTGGTTGTTGTTAAAGTAACATTACCACCGTTGTTGGGTTTGGTGAAGGTTGCTTGAATTGAACAACTGGAACAAGGGCTTAAAACAATTTGCACCTCTTCTATTTTTACACATCCATTTCTATCTGTTATGGTATCTGAATAATTGCCAACAGCTAAGCCAGATAAAGTTGAAGTAGTTGCACCATTACTCCAATTGTGTGTGTAAGGTGCGGAACCACCAGTTACAAAAATATTTACTGTGCCATTATTTTGACCAGAAATGGCATCTGTTTTTGTGGTTATAAGTGTTGTGCTACTTGTATCGCAAGGGGTACAGTACGTATGATGCAACATTGTAGGTAAACTAAAATGGCTATAAGTGCCTTGAGGAAGAATTATACTATTTGCAGCATAATTTGCAGATGCCAAATTAGCATTTGTTATTACGCCTATTTGATTACCAAAACTCTTATTTGCCACATAAATATTACCATCTTTAGCTAATTGTAAAGAGCCAGCAAAATTAGGCTCGGTACCAATTACAACAGAATGAGGCAAATCAAAATTTGCTACCTCTGTCTGATAAATATTATTATTTATAAGTTCAGTGTAAGTTGAATAAATATACTTTTCATTTGATGAAAATTCTATCCCATAATTATATGAATTATATGGCGAAGGAAACATTAATGATCTATTATTGCTTAACACACCCGTTGTTAAGTTAAAATCAAAAAGTGCAATTCCTCCACTTGTTCTTTCCGCTAAAGCAACTTTGCTACCTGTTGGAGAGAATTTCATTTGGCCTACCAATCCATTATTTACAGGGGTTGCCACTTTACCATACACAGTGCCAATATCAGTTGTTACAAAATTGCCAGATGTAGAGGAGGTGTCTACACTTGGATTTAAACAAGTACCTATAGATTGTGGTGTAATATGCAAAGCATAAAATCTTTTACCATTACTACTTCTAGTTGCTGTTGTATTGCCATGAGCAAGTACCCAATAACCTCCATTTCCATCTTGAGTAGCTGTTAGTTTTTCAGTAGTAAACCCTCTTCTGGCAGGTTCAATTACTGTTGGGGTAACTAAGGGTATATTTTTTGCAATAACTTCCCCTAAACCCCCATCAAGTGTTAAATCTACTATTGAATAATAAAACCCATTTGCATTAGCTTCGGTTTCACCAGCTGACCAACTGCCTAATGTAAAAATAAAATATTTTTTGCCATCGCAACAATCTGGTACAGGTACAATAATTGCACTTTGGGTAGCAGACTCATGTCCAAATAAACCTGTTCCATTAGGCATTACAACATTGTTTTTATTAAATACAGTTTTGCCATCAGTAGAAATAATAACGTTGCCTGTATTGTCATGCACAAGAGCACAGCCTTCGTAAGTTCTTATTGGGTTAGTGCCACTAGTGCCAAAAGCACTTGGTAATAAAGTTGGGTTATTATTAAACTTAATGCCAGCACCTTGCCCAAAATACCACACTTGTTGTGCATGGCTAGTATTTATAAGCATGCAAGTAATCAAAAATATTATTATCTTTTTCATGTCAAAAAATTCAAGGTTAATTTTAAATTGTTTTAATGTGGTTTATTTATTTATCTCCACATCAAAACATTTACTTACCACACACTCTTCACACTTATCATTTCTAAAAACAAACTTTATACAAATATTGGCTTTGTTGGTACAGCAGCTAAGGGTAGATTTTGGAGGTAAAAAGAACCCTACTTTAATGGTGTTAGGTACATTTAATACTGTACCATTATTGTTCCATACTGTATGCCGTGGGTTTTTATTAGGTGTCATTTGCGGCAATGATATATTACCTATGGTTTCAACTCCGTTAAGGTTTATCTTGGGCTTTACGCCATCAATTTTATCACCTCCCCATACACTTGCCCATGTTGTAGCATTGGTATTGCATTGTGTACACTCATCATTTACTTTGCCATTTGCATCTACACTAGTTAAAGTAAAATTGGTAACGGTGGCCCTTACTTCGGTAATATTTGCAGGTAAGTCGGTAAATGTAAATGCTTCTACTAAAGATGTTATACCTTGGTACGGCAATAATGTATCTCTGCTAAGGCTTGTGAGTTTTACTTTGCAAGGTGTACACAATGGTGGGGGGCAAGTAACATTTACTTTAACAAAACATTTGCTGCACTCAACCCCATTTACTATTAAGCGATAAATTAAACTATAGCTGCCTGTACTTGCAAATGTTACATTAGCAGGGTTTGTTATAGATACATTTGGAAATGTTTGAACAGCTCCAACAGGGTTTGTTACTTCTAAATTTACTGTGGCTGTACAATTATTTTGGCAGTTAGTATTGGCTGCAAAAGGGTAAACTTTATTACACTCTAGTTGCAATGTTTGATTACATTGTATAGATACGTTACCTCCCATTGCATTTTTGTAGTAGTACTTTGCTGTGCAATTTGCTGTTTGGCAATTGCAAATAGGGGTACAAGTATTTACTGTAACTACAATATTATCTGTTTGTGTGGGGCAGTTTGGTTTTGTTACTGTTAAAGTATAAGTGGTAGTAACTATTGGCGAAACCGTGGGCATTGATGTGCCAGGTATTAAACTAGCAGGTGTTGATGTCCATGTGTAAGTTTCTCCATTGGGCGTTAATATAGTTGTGCCAATAGTAGTAGAGGTTCCTGCACAGATAGTTTTATCTGGTCCAGCATTTGCTACAAAATTGCAATTATTAATGCAGTTAATATTTAAAATTATAGTAAACGAATCTTTACAAGCAGTGTTTGCTGCATCAACATAATAGTACCTAACCTTATACATTGAAGGCGTAGCATTTGCAGGTATTACCAAATTTCCACTTCCATTACTAACAACAAATGATTGTAACCAAGATGGAGGTGTAGTTATTGGGTTTGTTAAAGCGTCAAAAAGTTTGACATTACTTATAACAATATTACCATTTACAGGTATGCAATTTAGCTTTGGCGTAAAATTGTACGTTTTACCACAATCAAAATTATTAGAATAGTTTCCCCCTGCTGTTAGTGTAAATGTTGTACCGTTGTTCGATACTTCTACTGTAGGTGTGCATATAGAACCGCAGGGGCTACAATCAACTTTAAATAGATATGCCTTAGATGTCCAGCAAGTATCTCCTACAGCTCTTGCCCAATACCAAGAAAGCGTTAATGTATAAAATCTACTAGCAATCATGTTGCTTGGTAGTAGTAATTGTGTACCGTTTGAATTAAACGTTACTGGCCAACTTTGATTCCAATTGTCACTTACAAAAGCTCCTTTAAAAGTATAATTTTGTGCAGGGTTACAACTCAAAGTATTATTTAAAGTGTAATTTTTGTTACATTTTAAAGTTACTGGGTTTGATTGTGTACTACTATTTAAATTAATTGTTTGACCTTGTAATGTAGCGGTAGATGTAATTGTACATGTAGGACAAGGTAGTGGTGGAACTATACATTCTGCTGCATTAAACTGTTTTGTAACTGTGCAGGTAGTGCCATCGGCGTAAGTAAAAGTATATATTAAGGGAATAGTTGTTTGTGGCAAACTAGTAAGACCAATAATACCTGTTATAATATTAGTATTGGCTGGTATTGTTTGCGGAATAAGTGGATAGTTTACATCTGAGTAATTGTTTCCATTTACTTTTAATGTCCATGATACAATATTTTTATTACACGGGTTTTTGATAGTATCTATCATAGCACAATGCCCACCATTGTTTACTTTTTGTATGCCAATAGTAGGGCAAGGGCAGGTAGGTGGAGGAGTACCACAGCAAATATCATTATTCATTCCAGCGGTAACACCATTTGAACCATAGTTGCCAAGCGTTTCTACAACTACAATACCTGTAGCTGTTTGCCTTGTTATTATGACTCTATAATCTATGCAACCCCCAGTAATTAGTGGGTTTTGAGATGAGGAAACAGAAAATGAAATATTGCCAGAATATGAACTCAAATTGGTAGCTGATGGTAAATAACCACTTACCAATGTGCCATTTTTATATACTTCAACACTTATTGTATAACTGTTTAATGGATAGTTTGTAGGTAAATTATAATTGCAGCCAATTCTGTATCCATTTGTGCCTTCACAAACTGCTGTAGGCGTTGATGGCTGAGTACAATTAATAGTAAATGATTCTGTTTTTGAACATCCTGTTGCATCAGTAACTGTAACTGAATAAGTGCCAGGTAATACATTTAATAAGCTTGATGTAGTTTGAACAGGTGTTGTGGCCCATACATAAGTGTAAGGTGCTGTACCACCAGTTGCTGTAACATCAATACTATTTGTAGCTGTTGTAGCAGAATTGCATTTAGGAATACCTGTTAAAGTTAAGTTACAAGATCCGCCACCACTACAGTTTAATGTAAAAGGAAACGATACTACACAAGCTGTACCCGAAATACTCCAATTGTATTTTATATAAAAAGTACCAGAAACATTTGTGGGAAAACTAAAATATCCACCATTAGCTAAGCTATTTGCATTAGTAGCTGTATAATTAGGAGACCAGCTTACAAGATTATTAGAAGCATCATAAATACCACCATTATTTACTGTGCCATTTCCACTAAACATTATGTCGTCTATTTTTTGCCCACAAGCAAATGAATTACCTCCTGTTGAAAGCACTACAGTTGTTCCGTTTGTAAAATAGTTAAATGCAATGGGGCAGGTTGTAGGGCAAGTTTGTGCTACACCATTACTACAAAACATACCCAACGCTGTTACTATTATTAATATTACTTTTTTCATCTTTAAAGTTTTGTAGTGTTATTAATTTGATCTTGGTAATGTGTAACATTTGATTACACTACAACTTTTACAATCTTCTGTAACAATGGTATATTTTATACAAACGTTTACTTTGTCTTTACAACATCTATTTAAATCGGGTGCCGAAATTTCAAAACCCAAATTTGCAGTAGTTAAGGCACTGGCATTTGTTTTTGTGAAAATCGCTTCTCCGCTTGGCAGTATACTGGTTTGTGAAAAACCTGTAGCCGATAAAGAAGCTGAAACAAATTTTCCATAATGATCATTGTTTTTATCACAGCGATAGCATTGTTCATCATCCTTTTTAATATCTACATAAAGTATTTCGGCAGTTATTGATTTTATTTTTAATGGTGTATTAGCAGGTAAAGCCAACGTACTAATGGGCTGGGCAAATTTTACATTGTTACCATTTTGGCTAGGTGTGGCATTGCTTGTAACATCTATTTTAATACTGTCACAAGCTGTGCAAGCACAACTAGGTAGGTCAAATGTTAATTCAATGTTTTTATTACATGCTATGTTGGGATTTGTAGGCGAAGGAATATTGGCATTTATAATAACCGAAGCAGTAGTTCCTGTAGCCCCGTTAATGTTAAATGAAATATTGTTTACAGAAGTACCTGGTAAAATATTTGTTGCCGAGGCTGGACTAATATTGCTAATAGTTATTCCACTTGTATTTGGTACTATATAATTTGTAGCAGGAGAACCATTATTGCCAGTTCTACCAGGATTAGCACCAATATTTTTTAATATTAAATCTTTAACCGTGTAAATAGGTTTGCCATTTGCGTCCACTCCATTGCAAACAACTTTATATTGAGAAGTATCTATAGAAAAACAAGCTCCAGAACTTGGATCATCTACAATTATTCTAAACGCCGTAGGCTCACTTGTTCCTAAATTTGTTACATTACCTTGAGCATTCATTTGAGTAGCAGCTACATTCCATACTAATTGTACATCTGCATTATTTAGTCTTTCTATATCTCCCAATAAATTTGTTTTTACAAATTGAGTTTGATCTTTTATTTCTTTATCAACAACAGGATTATTGCTTTTTATGGCTGCACTGGCTGTTTGCCCTTGCATTAGTTGCCATACTTTTAAACGATAGGTTACAGGTTGCTGTGGTTTTGGTACTATTGGTGTCCATCTAAAAGTTAAAGGTGTTTTAGCCTCGTTTTGTTTTAAACTTTTTCCATCGGTTGGAGATATATTTTGAGGAGGAGCATAATTTTCTTGCTTATCGTCTTTAATAGTAAAGGGTTTACAGCTTTCACCTACAAGTGCACTAGTACTACCGTTATAATAAGGTGCATAAAACTGTACACAAAACTCATAGCTGCCGGCTTTTAAAATACAATCTTGCCCAAGCAAACTAAGGGCATTTGCCCCACTCCAGCTTTTAGTAACCGAGTTAAAATTACTTAGCGGTGCAGTTGTTGGAGTGTAAATGCCACAAACTTTGTTTCCATTACTTTTTATAGTTACTAAAATTCTAGTTTCTTGTACATTACCATTTACTTGCCCATTTTGCAATTTTGTTTGTGCTAGTATCATTACTGGTGGTAATGCTGTAGCCCAGTTAGCAGTATTGGCTGGTGGATTATTGGGTAAATTAATGGTTATAGGGCTAATAAGGTTTTGCCCATTTACCCATGTTGAAAAAAAACAACATACTGCTAATAATAATTTTGAAGTAAGCTTGTTCATACTGGTTTGTTTTGTTAGGTTATATCAATTACGCCAAACAATTGTTACCTCTTAGTAGTCAATTATTTTTTGTGTTGTAAAACTGGATATAAATAGTTGGCTGTACTATGTGTAATCAACTAATTGTGTATCCGCTGTTTAACATAAATAAAAGTAAATGGCAAAATGTAGAGGAAAATCCCTAAATGTAATGACAAGTTATTTGTTTTTATAAAACCAAGCAATGGCTTCGCCAAGAGAGGATATGTGTAGCTTTTCGTAAATACGCTTTGTGTGGGTGTTTATGGTAGTGTAGCTTACTCCTAATTTATCGGCAACCATTTTATAACTATTGCCTTCAGCTAATAAAGCTAGTACTTCGTTTTCTTTTGGGCTAAGTGGCGATTTTTTTTCTTTTGGGGCAAAAAAGTCTAAAACCTTTTGTGCTATTGAGGGGTTCATGGCGGCACCACCCTCGTACACTTCTTCTATAGCTTGTAATATGCGGTGAGGTTTATCGTTTTTAAGTATATATCCACTAGCACCGTTGCTTATACTGGTAAATATTTTTTCGCTATCATCATAAGCGGTTTGCATTAGTATTTTTACTTCGGGGTGTTTTGTTTTAATTAGCTTTAATCCTTGTATGCCATCTACATTGGGCATATTTATATCCATTAAAACTACATCGGGGTTATTGTTTTCAACATCTTGTAATGCATGGCTGCAATCTGCGGCTTCGCCTACAAATTTTAAATTGTCGTTAAGGTTTATTAATGCTTTTAGGCTATCTCTTCTATCTGCATTATCATCATATACAAAAACCCGTATTATCATTTCACAAATTTACAATGCAAATACCACAAAGCGGTGTCCTTAAATTAAGGGACAACGTTTTTTAACCATTTAGGAAATGCTATATTAATGAATATTAACGACTCAATAATTTATTTTTCAATTTTAACCACTGAGGCATGAAGGGAATTAAGTTAGGAAAACATTTCTTAATGAATCTTAACTTCTTAATGGTTTACCTTTTAGTTTTAAACCATTTAGGAATTAAGGGGATTAAGGTGGGAAACCATTTCTTAATCAATCTTAACTGCTTAATGGTTTACCTTTTAGTTTTAAACCATTTAGGTATGAAGGGGATTAAGATGGGGAAATGTTTCTTAATGAATTTTAACTTCTTAATGGTTTACCTTTTAGTTTTAAACCATTTAGGAATTAAGGGGATTAAGGTGGGAAACCATTTCTTAATCAATCTTAACTGCTTAATGGTTTACCTTTTAGTTTTAAACCATTTAGGTATGAAG
>JAGNRZ010000014.1 GCA_017988335.1 Ferruginibacter sp. | reverse complement strand
GGCGGGTGAAAATAATAAGAAGGTAGCATTATCCACAAACGGCGAACGAAAATCTTCTGAAAATTGAAGTGAGTCGTTTAGTGGATAATGCGGTGTATTTTTGTTACCGAATTACTAAACATTTACAAGCCCGAGCTTGTCGAAGGCGGTATGGTTATTTGAACCCAGTTTCAATAAGCCCATCCTGACAAATTTTAAAAAGATAGATTTAATGTGTAATTGGTATTACTTTGCAACTTGGCATGAAAACAATAAAATAAATGATTGAAAAAAAGAAAATAATAGCTGAGCAAGAAAATGCAATACTTGTGGGTTTGGTAACTAAAGAGCAAACCGAACAGCAGGTAAACGAATACCTAGATGAACTAGCTTTTTTGGCAGAAACAGCTGGTGCTATTACCGTAAAGCGATTTACCCAAAAATTACCACACCCTGATAGTAAAACTTTTGTAGGTAAAGGAAAGCTAGAAGAAATAAAACAATACATCTTACTAAAAGGAAACATCAATATTGTAATTTTTGATGACGAACTAACGGGCAGTCAAATACAAAATATTGGCGACGAATTAAATATAAAAACAATTGACCGTAGCGATTTAATATTAGACATATTTGCTAGCAGAGCAAAAACAGCACAAGCAAAAACGCAAGTTGAGCTTGCACAATATCAATACATTTTACCTAGGCTAAGAGGTATGTGGAAGCATTTAGAAAGGCAAGGTGGCGGTGTAGGCACAAGAGGCCCAGGAGAAACAGAAATAGAAACAGACAGAAGAATAGTAAGAGAAAAAATTTCTTTGCTACGAGATAAATTAAAAGTAATAGACAAGCAAGCCTTTACCCAACGAAAAGATAGAGGAGAGTTTATAAGGGTAGCGTTAGTGGGCTATACCAATGTAGGTAAATCCACCATCATGACTTTGCTTAGCAAGAGTGAAGTATTTGCTGAAAATAAATTGTTTGCTACATTAGATACAACCACACGTAAAGTAGTGTTTGAACAAACCCCTTTTTTATTAAGCGATACGGTAGGTTTTATTCGTAAACTTCCCCATCATTTAGTAGAAAGTTTTAAAAGCACATTAGATGAAGTAAGAGAAGCCGATGTATTGCTTCATATGGTAGATATTTCTCACCCACAATACGAAGAGCAATTAACTGTAGTAAACAAAACGTTAGCAGAACTTAATTGTGCCGAAAAACCAACGGTTACTGTATTTAATAAAATGGATGCATTTATAAAAAATACTTTTGATCAATGGTTGCAAGATGATGTAAAGCAAGAAATATTAAACGATTTAAAACAACGTTGGCAAAACGAAACCAAAGGCAACTGCGTATTTGTATCAGCGTTAGAAAAACAAAATATTGATGTGCTTAGGCAAACCATTTTAAATGCTGTAAGAGATATGTATAGAATACGATATCCTTATAAAGCAGAGTTTTTTTATTAGAAAGTACTCCCGTCATTTCGACAAAGGAGAAATCTAAATACTACTTATGCCCATTAAATGGCACAAAATAGCCGAAGATATTACCGAGTTAAATACATTAACTGAGATAGAAATATCTGGCAAAAAAATATGTATTGCATTACACAATAACGAAGTGCATGCCTGTACCGCTAAATGCCCTCATGCAAGCGGTAAAATGGCAGATGGCTATGTAGATGCTTTGGGCAATATAGTATGCCCTTTGCATCGGTATAAATTCAATTTAAAAAACGGAAGAAATGTAAGCGGAGAAGGATATTTTTTAAAAACATATCCTATACAAGTAACAAATAAGGGTGTTTTTATAGGGTTTACTCAAAATAGCCTGTTTTAAAGGCTAAATATTTAGCTAATTTTTTTTCTAAAAAACTAAAAAGCCCTATTTTTGCAATCCGCTTTTAAAGAGTGGTAGGTATTCCTCAATAGCTCAGTTGGTTAGAGCATCTGACTGTTAATCAGAGGGTCTCAGGTTCAAGTCCTGATTGGGGAGCCAAAGGTCAAGATTTATATCTTGGCCTTTTTTGTTTTAAGTTTCCCATTTCAAAACAAATAATACAATCCTTTCCGTAATTTTAGTACTCATTTCAATTTAATATTTATGCAATACCGTCGTCTCGGAAAATCGGGCTTACAAGTAAGTGTACTTAGCTTTGGTAGCTGGGTAAGTTTTAGTAAACAAATAAATGATAAAGTAGCCGATGAACTTATGGGCATTGCTTACGACAAAGGCATCAATTTTTTTGATAATGCTGAAGTGTATGCACTTGGCGAAAGCGAAAAAATGATGGGCAGAATACTTAAGAAAAAAAAGTGGGATCGTACATCATACACCGTTAGCAGTAAAGTCTTTTGGGGATGGCGTGGCAAAGAAAATAAACCCAATCAATTTGGTCTTAGCCGTAAACATGTTATAGAAGCCTGTAACGAAGCTTTACAACGCTTAGGTGTAGATTATTTGGATATGTACTTTTGCCATCGCCCCGATAAAAATACACCCATAGAAGAAACGGTTTTTGCTATGAACCATTTAATACAGCAAGGCAAAGTGTTATACTGGGGTACAAGCGAATGGGGTGGTGTAGAAATTATGGAAGCTCATAGAGTTGCGGCACAATATCAACTAATAGGCTCTGCAATGGAGCAACCACAATACAATTTGTTTGAAAGAGAAAAATTAGAAAAGGAATATTTAGATGTATTTAGAACAGTAGGACTTGGCACCACTATTTGGAGCCCATTAGCCAGCGGCTTACTTAGCGGAAAATATAATGATGGTATACCCAAAGGCAGCCGCTTTGCTTTAGAAGGATTTGATTGGCTAAAGGATAGATGGATAATGGATGATAAAGTAAAAAAAGTAAAAAAACTAAGTGAGTTAGCAACAAAACTAGGCACAACTACAGCTGCATTAAGTGTTGCATGGTGTATTAAAAACCCAAATGTTAGCACGGCTATTTTAGGAGCTACCAAAAAACAACAACTACTCGATAATTTAAAAGCAATTGAAGTAGTTGAAAAGCTTACGCCAGATGTGATAGAGAAGATAGAAAAGATAATGAATAACAAACCTGTTTTACCAGATTTTTAATTATGACTTTGTACGGCATTCCTAATTGCGATACCACAAAAAAAGCGATTAGCTTTTTAAAAGAAAATAAAACAACTTTTTCTTTTCATAATTATAAAGAAGAAGGTATTACGAAAGAAAAATTAAAAGAATGGATTGATAAAGTAGGGGTAGAAAGTATTTTTAATAAACGTAGCACTACATGGAAGGAGTTATCAGAAAAAGAAAAGCAAAAAACAGAAACAACAGAAGGGGCAATGGAAATAATGATTAATTATAACAGTATTATTAAACGTCCTATTATTGAGCTTCAAAATAAAATAATCGTAGGGTTTAATATCAATGAATTCAAAACACATTTAAATATATAAAAATGAAAAGAAACGCAACCGCCGTTTGGAACGGTACTGGAAAAGAAGGTGCTGGTCATTTAACCACACAAAGTGCTACGCTTAATAAAACACAATACAATTTTACTAGCCGCTTTGCAGATGGTATTGGTACAAATCCAGAGGAGCTTGTAGCTGCTGCACATGCAGGATGTTTTGCTATGAAGTTAAGTTTTGTATTAAATGCTGCAGGTTTTACAGCAAGCAATATTGATGTTAATTGTACTATTACTTTAGATAATGGCACAATTACAAACTCTCATTTAATAGTAAAAGCTGTGGTGCCAGAAATAAGTAATGAAAAATTTGATGAGTGTATGGAAGATGTAAAAGCTAATTGCCTTATTTCTAAATTATTAAATACAGATAAAACGTACGAAGTAACCCTTAATTAAAAAAAATATTGAATGTGCTTAAAACAAGCAATAATAAAATTTAGTAAAGTACTACTAGCTCTATGCGTAATTGGTAGTGCTTATGCCCAACATAATGATTCTCTCTCGATAATTTTTAATCAATACCAGTTTGTACAAGGCGAAAATATTATTATAGAAGCCACGATAGAAAATTTCGATTCGGCAAAAGCTTCGCCACAAACATTGCACCTTTGGATAGATAATATTGCCAATGGAAAACGACAAAAATTTAGGTATCCAATGTTGAGCGGTTATTTAAAACTGGCATTAAAAGTAGATAGTACAATTACAGATGGTAAATATGCTTTTAATTTTTTATTAGGCAAACAATTTTTTGCCATTAATGGTAAAATTGAAAGAGGAATGTCCGATAACAAAACAATTAACTATGTTGTTACTGCAAAAAACAAAGCTCCCATTGTGAATGACATTGCTGTATATGCAGATAGCACATTTACAGTACAAAATTTTTATTTTGAAGATACAGTTTTGTTTGGCTTTTCGCCAAAAACAAAAACGAAAGAAAATAATTTGCGAATTAATATAAATACGCCACTTGACTCTTTGTTTAAACCAATTGTTAAGATAAATGAAATTATCACTATTGGCAAAAATATAAACGAGGAAAACAACACTAACCCTTCAGAAACGTACTCTTTTGTTCAATATAAAGTGGATAAAAAAACACTACAAGAGATAACGGTAATTGGTAAGAAAAAAACAGAAGGTGAAAAGTTTGATGAAGAAAATAGCAGAGGAATATTTGCAATGGGAGATGCTAAGGTGATAGACTTTCTATCTTCAGAAGACCATTTAGCTTATTCAGATTTATATAGTTACTTGCAAGCTACATTACCCGGCATTCAAGCTGTAACTAATAATAATAATGGGCAACCGTTGTTAAGGTGGCGTAATGAAACTACTGATATTTATGTAGATGAAGTATTTGATGAAGATTTTAATGCCAACAATATCAGTATGCAAGATATTGCTATTATAAAAGTATACAGACAAGGCTTTCGTTTGCAGGGAGGTTCATTAGGCGATGGGCTAGGCGGTACAATCGCTATTTACACCAAAAGAAGAAATGACTACAATGCAAATAGATTAACCAACTATACATTTTATATTAAAGGGTATAATCAAATTTATACTCAATGGAAAATTAATTAAACCTGTTGGCGGAATTAATTAGCTAAAGTATGTTTAACTCTACTAATAGGTTTGTTGTAAATAAATTTGTTTAAGAACTGTAAAATGGTAAACCCTGTAATCTTTGCTAATATTCTAGCCTTAAAGCCAGCAAAGGATTTGGCGTAATTTCGTTGTATCATAAATTGGTCACATAGCTGAGAAAAAACAGTTTCAATTCTCTTTCGCACTTTTTTCAAAATCCACATGGTTGGTTTTTGTTCTTTCTGATTATTTCTTAATGGCACTTCTAGTTCAATTCCTGCTGATTCAAATAAGTTAATTTGATGTTGCCTACCAATGTATCCTTTATCACCTATAATCATACAATTACTGAACAATTCCTTTACATCTTTTAGGTAGTGTACATCATGCACACTTGCTTTAGTTAAATCTAAAGATTCTATTACTCCTGTTGCTGAACAAACACTATGCAATTTATAGCCGTAGAAATACTTTTTTTGCGATGCACAATACCCTTTATCTGGGGAATTTTGTTCCGATTCTTTACCCATTTTATTTCGTTGCTCTCTGGCTATTTTACAAATCTCTAATGGCATTGAATCTATTGCAAAAACATCTACCTGTTCGTTAAGCCTTTCTACCATTAGCTTTCGGGCTCGTTCTGTTTGCTCAAATAACAATTTTCTTCTATCATTATATTGTCTTCTACTTATTAAATTAATGAACTCATGACTATACTCCTTTAGCAACTTTGAAAACAAATAATTCTCACTATCAATCCCTAAACTCTCTGCTGTTAAACTTAAAGAAATCACTTCTACATCCGAAAATCTGGGAATTACCCCTCGTCTTTTAAAGTTATTTCGGACCGTTAATTCATCTCTTAAAATATCTTTTACTACGTCAATTATTTTGTCGAAATTTACTTTGATGTTGTGCATGTTCAATAAGTGGGTTTTGTCACTTTCTTAGACAACTGCACAGCGTCTTTTGTGGCACAAAATCAAAAATTAATTCCGCCAACGGGTTAATTAACTATTATCTTTACAATATGTCATTTAACAACAAAACAGTTTTAATTACCGGAGCCTCAAGAGGTATTGGTAAAGCAATAGGTTTAAAATTAGCAGCAGAAGGTGCAAACATTGTAATTGCTAGCAAAAGTGTAGAAGAAAACCCAAAACTAGGGGGTACTATTTTTAGTGCTGCTGCAGAAATGGAAGCTGCTGGTGGTAAAGCTTTGGCAGTACAATGCGATATTCGTTTTGAAGATCAAATTGATAATGTAGTAAAACAAGCTGTAGAAAAATTTGGCGGCATCGATATTTTAATTAACAATGCAAGTGCCATTAACCTTTTACCAACAGAGCAAACAGAACCTAAGCGTTTTGATTTAATGTATGATATAAATGTACGGGGTACATTTATGATGAGCAGGGCCTGTATTCCTTATTTAAAAAAAGGAACTAATGCACATATTTTAAATTTATCTCCACCAATTAATATGGATTTAAAATGGTTTCAAAAACATTTGGCATACACTATTAGTAAGTATGATATGAGTATGATTGCATTAGGTTTATCTGCCGAATTAAAACAATACAATATTGCAGCCAATGCCCTTTGGCCAAAAACTACCATTGCCACCGCTGCAGTAAACAATTTATTAGGCGGCGAAATGTTAATGAAAATGAGCCGTACTGTTGATATTATTGCCGATGCTGCTTATTATATTTTAAGTAAACCAAGTACACAATGTACAGGTAATACTTTTATTGATGAAGATGTGTTAGCAGCAGAGGGTATTACAGATTTAAGTAAATACTCAGTAGTACCTGGTGCTACGCTATATAACGATTTGTTTGTGTAGGGGTTTTTCTATTTTATAAAACTATTTTTTTGCCGACTTAAAAATTAAGCCGGCATTTTTATTTGTTATTTTTTTTATTTCATGCAACATTAATAACAATAGCTATACTATTAATATAATGTTAAAACGGTTTAGTATTTGATAAGCGGTTAAATGTTTACAAACACTACGTTTAATTTCATAATAGCCAAAAAGTATAGCCATGAATTTTTTTAAACTAACTGCCTTAATAGGCATGCTGCTGCTGTGTTCCACAATATTTGCACAAAACAAAATAGAGCAGCGTAAGCTTTATCCAAAACGTATTGCAACATCATTAAAAATAGATGGAATATTAGATGAAGTAGAATGGAAAACTGCACCAGTTGCCGATAAGTTTACTATGCTACGCCCAGCTCCATTTGTACTGGAGGGTGAAGATAATGCCACACAAATTTTCTTTTTATACAACAATGAAGGTATTTATGTAGGAGGCATTTTAAAAGAAAAAAATAAAGATAGTATTGCTAGCGAATTAATAGGCAGAGACGGTTTTGGTAATAACGACTTTTTGGGTGTAGTATTTGACACCTATTTAGATAAGCTCAACGGCTTCGAATATTTTGTAACTCCGCTTGGCGAACAAATGGATGCTAAAATAGCACCAAATAATAATGGCAATAACGAAGACTTTAGTTGGAATGCTGTTTGGCAAAGTGCATCAAAAATAAATAGCGATGGCTGGAGCTTTGAAATGTTTTTACCTTATGCCGCCATACGTTTTGGAAAAAAGAAAATACAAGATTGGGGATTAAATATTGTACGCCGCAGACAAAAAAGTGGGCAACAATCTTATTGGCAAAGTATTGACCCTAACGTAAATGGCTTTTTAACTCAAAGAGGATTAATGCTAGGCCTGGAAGATTTAAAACCGCCGTTAAGATTACAGTTTTCTCCATACTTTTCAGTATATCAAAATTATGATGGTAAAGCAACTGGCAAAAAAAATACAACCACTATAAATGGGGGTATGGATATAAAGTACGGAATTAATCAAGCCATGACGCTAGACATGACTTTGATACCCGACTTTGGACAAGTAGTTACCGATAACAGAATTTTAAACCTTTCACCATTTGAACAACGCTTTACGGAAAACAGGCAATTTTTTACAGAAGGAGCAGATCTTTTTAATAAAGGAAATTTATTTTATAGCCGTAGGATAGGAAGAATTGGAGATATGCCTTTAGGTTATTGGAGTGTAAACAATCAATTAAATACAAATGAAATAGTAACCAACAATCCGGAGCAAATAAAATTACTAAATGCAACAAAAATTAGTGGACGAACTCAAAAAGGATTGGGGATTGGTATATTAAATTCTATTACACAATCTTCAATGGCAACGATACTTGATACTATTTCTAAAATAGAACGTACTTACGAAACAGAGCCTTTAACCAACTATAATATTTTTGTACTAGATCAAACACTAAAAAACAATAGTAGCATATCATTAATTAATACCAATGTTATGAGGGCTGGTAGCGAAAGAGATGCAAACGTAACCAGTGCATTATTTGATTTTAATGACAAAAAGAATACTTGGAATGTAGGAGGTAATGTAAGTTTTAGTAATATATTTTTGGCGAATCAAAAACCTATTACTGGCTATTCCCATTCAATTTATTTTGGTAAAACTAGTGGTCGCTTCAACTTTAATATATGGCAAGATTTAACAAACGATAAGTACGACAAAAATGATTTGGGTTATTATACCAATAATAACGAAATGATACAAGGTGCTTGGTTTGGTTATAACTGGATAAAACCTAAAGGCTGGTATAACCAAATGAGAATTAATACAAATTTTTGGTATAGCAGATTGGTTACACCAATAGACCCTTTAAAACGTAAAGAAAATATGTTTCAAGGAATGGGCATAAACTTTAATTTTAATGCTCAAACAAAAAAACTGTGGTGGTTAGGGGTTAATATGAATGGTGGACCTAGCGGTAACGATTTTTACGAACCTCGTAATCAAGGATATTTTGTAAATACATCAAGGAGATTTGGTATTAATGGATGGTGGGAAAGCAACTCTGCCAAAAAACTATCATGGGGCGGAAATGTTTTTTATGGAATGGGAAACATATTTAAACGTAAATCTACAGAGCTTGGTTTATTTGCAAAAGTTAGATTTAACAGTAAGTTTTCAATAGACCATTCTCTTAATTTTAGTAACACTAATAATTCTAATGGGTATGCTGGTGTTGAGAGTGGTAACGTGTTTTTTTCAAGACGACAATTACAGTCAATAGAAAATGTGTTAAGCTCAAAATATAGCTTTACTAATAGAATGGGAATAACATTAAGAGCAAGGCATTATTGGAGTAAGGTAGATCCTCGGCAGTTTTATACGTTAGATAATAATGGAAATTTAAATACACCTACAATTCCTTTTACTAGAAATGTAAATTATAATTTTAATTTTTTTGCAGTTGATATGGTCTATACTTGGCAATTTGCTCAAGGTAGTTTTATTAATATAGTTTGGAAAAAAGTTGCTATGGAAGATGAATATGGGGGAGGTATTGAGAATAGATATTTTAAAAATGTGAGCAATACAATTAATGCTCCACAATTTAATAGCCTTTCCTTACGAGTAATTTATTTTATAGATTATCTAACTGCTAAAAGTAAACTTAAAAGAAAAAATAAATTATAGATAAAAAGAGGCTTGAAGTAATTCAAGCCCTTTTTTTATAAAGAATAAATTAACAACAAACTACCGAAGTCTTAAAAACTTCGGTAGTTTAATAAAACCAATTTATTTTATCATTTGCTTAGGCACATCTTTAACTAATAAATACTTATATATAAACTGTGTTTTTAAATTTTGAAAATGTAAGCCTTTGTTACCACCCCAGCCATGCCTACCTGTAGGGTAAATCATAAATTCAAAATCTTTTTTAGCATCTTGTAATTTGCTAATTAACTGCAAGCTGTTTTGCATGTGTACATTTTCATCAATTTCGCCATGTACAATTTGTAGCATGCCTTTATATTTATCTACATAGTTCATTACATTGCCTGTTTTATAACCCTCGGCATTGTTAGCAGGTGTACCCATAAAACGTTCGGTATAATGACTATCGTATAAACTCCAATCAGTAACACTACCACCAGCCATGCCATGTGTAAATACATCAGCATATTTTGTAAGGGCTAAACAACTCATATAACCACCATAGCTAAAGCCTGTAATACAAACTTTTTTAGGGTCGGCACTTCCGTTAGCAATTAACCATTTTACCATAGTAGCATAATCTTTTAACTCCCAATCGCCAAGGTTGTGATACATATAGTTTACACCCTCTTTGCCAAAATGCCCACTAGCCCTATGGTCCATAGCCACTTGTATTAATCCTTCTTTAGCATACCATTGCTGATTGCCTCCTAAAGTAAAATTATCATTAACAGTGCCTGCATCAGGACCGCCATAAATGCTTATTAAAACTGGGTATTTTTTACCAGCTTCCATATTTAATGGCCATGTAATTTTCATTGGTAAATCGTATAAACCATCATCGCTTTTTACTCTAATAATTTCTGTTTTAGCTAAATTATAAGTATCAAAATCTGCTCCTTTTGCATCGCCTAATTCTTTTATTATTTTTCCTTTGTTATTTACCAACGTCATTTTATTAGGTGTAGTAGCATTGCCATGTGTGGTAATAAAATACTCTGCATTTGGTGAGGCATTAATAAATGAATGATTGGTATTGCCAAAAGTTAAACGCTGTAATCCTTTACCATTTAGATTTACTTTGTAATAATCTCTTGTGGCACTATTTTCTTTACTACGAGCTGTAAAATATACAATACCTTTTTTCTCATCTACAAAATTTAAACCTGTTACGGTGTATTTGCCTTCTGTAATTGCATTTATTCTTTTTCCATCCATACCATGATAATACAAATGTTTCCAACCTGTAGCATCACTTAATAAAATAAAACCTTTGCCATTGTTTAAAAATTGAATTCTATCGTTATCGTCTAAATCAATCCAGGTCTTTTGTGTTTCGTTGTAATACTCTTTTTTAGAGCCAGTTGTTGGGTTTACTTCGTAGATGATTAAATTATTTTGCAAACGATTCATCCATTGAACTAATAGGCTACTGCCATCTGGTTTCCAGTAAGGCATACCAAAATATTGGTCATCTTTTTCGTTAAAATCTGCCCAAGTAGTAGCACCACCATCAGGAGAAACTACACCTACCTTTACTTCTGGGTTTTTATCACCAACCTTTGGGTATCTAAGGCTTTCCATTTTTCCATGTTGCCCATCGGCATTGGTAATGGTAAATAAAGGGACTTGAGTATCATCGCTACGGAAGTAGGCAATATTTTTACTATTAGGGCTCCACCAAAAACTTTTGTATTGGCTAGCTCTACCTAAAATTTCTTCCATATACACCCAACTAGCATAACCGTTTAAAATTAAATCGCTGCCATCGGTTGTAAGTTTCGTTTCTTTTTTTGTAGAAAGATTTACCGTGTATAAATTATTGTTTTTGGTATACGCCACATAGTTACCATCGGGGCTTACAGTAGGGTTTACCTCTTTATCCTTATCAAAAGTTAATTGCTCATCACCCACATTTTTACGTAAGTATAAATCGCCGCTTTTTGTAATAATCTCTGGCTTTACAGGCACAGTTCCTTTATTTACTATAGGGTTGCTATAATCTGCTTCTTTACCAGCTTTACAGTCAAGCAAAAAGCTTTTGCCATCTCGGCGTATTACTACATGGCTTTCATCTACCCATGGGCCAGTGCTAGGCAAAGCTTGTGTAATGCCTTTAAAATTGCCTTTAAAATACTGCTCATCTGTAAGTTCTTTTTTTTGTGCAGATGCAGAAAGGCACACTACAGCTAAAAAGCTAAAAGTTATTGTTTTTTTCAAAATCATTATCATGTTCAATCGTTTAAAATTATTGAGCAAACAAGATAGTTTTTTTGTAAGAAATTATGAAAGGAAATTGATGGGTGGGGTAAGTTTTACTATTGTTTTATTTGAATTTCTTTAACTAATCGAAACATTTTCCAATTATCGCCCAAACCCCATGTTTCATTGTTGTTATCATCTTTTTTGTAAAAGCCTTTTATATTCTCTGAAGAATCAATATTTATCTTTACCTCAGATTTATCTTTAATTATACTATCGGCAAGGTGATACTCCACATAACCATAAATAAGAAAAATAGGATATTCACTTTTCCAGTCCATTTTAATATAATACCATCTTGGACTATTTTTAGAAATACTTTTATGGGAAGATAATTCTGTAATACCCAATTTTTTACAAAGGTCATATTGACTAGGGTTCGATGTTTTTAACTTTAACAAATTTCCGTTTAGTTTTTCACCTAAGACGGAGTCAAGTATCTTATCTCCTTTAATAGAATTAATTAAAAAGTTTAAATCTGATTTATTTTGGTAAAACTTTTCAATCAATTGTTTAGAGCCAAGATTTGTTTTACAACCTTGAATTATAGTCATCAAAAAAAATATTTGTAAAGCTATTTTCATGAAAACTTCTAAATTATATTTTACTCCATATTCTCCGGCCTCATCATCGGAAAATATCACAACACATACATAATTTCTTCCTTTGGTTTTTTAGAAAAATTTCCGTTGTGGAGTATATCAACCGAAAAAATAACATCTTCATTTTTGCCCCAATAAACATTACCGTTTTTAACTATAAACTTTTTAAAATTTTGAGGTAACAAGTATTTGGAATAGGCACCAGAAAGGGAGGATATTAAACTTACAAAATTTACAATACGTTGTTCGCCATTACTAAAATAAAGTAATAGCTCATAGTCTTTAAGGTAAATTGCTTTTAAAACGCTTAGGCTTTCTTTCTTTTTATTTTTGTTTTCACTTTTTTGCAATCTACCTTTTGGTGAAGTATAAACACTTTGTTCCATTTTTCAATAATTTCTTTCGCATTGCTTTTCAAAAATACTGAAATTTCTTTTGCTTCCGCTAATGTTTATGGTGTTTTGCTTTTTACCTTTTTGAAAATTATTTTTACATCGTCTTCTAAAAATAAAAACTCTGCCTTGCTTTACCTTTCATCAATTTGCACATGTACATGTATAGGCAAGTGGTCGTTTGTGTAAAAACGAATGATATAAGCAAGATATTCAAATATTTTAGGCATATTTCTATTTTACTCCATATTCTCCGGCCTCATCATCGGGAAAAACAACACATCTTGTATGCTATGTTGATTGGTTAGCAGCATAGCAATTCTATCTATACCAAAACCAATACCGCTTGTTGGAGGCATACCATATTCTAAGGCACGTAAAAAATCGTAATCAATAAACATAGCTTCATCATCGCCACGTTCCATTAGTTTTACTTGCTCTTCAAAACGTTCTCTTTGGTCAATAGGGTCGTTAAGCTCACTATAGGCATTGGCAATTTCTTTACCATTGCACATAAGCTCAAAACGCTCTACCAGCCCAGCTTTGCTGCGGTGTTTTTTTGTTAACGGACTCATCTCTACCGGATAATCTGTAATAAATGTAGGTTGTATATAATGGCCTTCGCATTTGCTGCCAAAAATTTCGTCTATCAATTTTCCTTTGCCCCACTTTTCATCGGCATGTATTTTTAATTGAGCACATACATTACGTATGCCAGCTTCATCCATTTGGCTAATATCAAAACCCGTATGCTCTTTAATAGCATCGTACATGGTTATGCGTTTGTAAGGTGCTTTAAAATCAATTTCTTTATCGCCTACCAAAACTTTTGATGTGCCGTTAGTTGCAATCGCTGCTTTTTCTAGCATTTGCTCTGTGGTATCCATCATCCATTCATAATCTTTATAAGCCACATAAAATTCTAGCACAGTAAACTCAGGATTATGTGTTCTATCCATTCCTTCGTTTCTAAAGTTGCGGCTAAACTCATACACCCATTCAAAACCACCTACAATTAATCTTTTTAAATACAGCTCATTTGCAATACGCATGTACATAGGCACATCTAATGCGTTGTGATGTGTAGTAAATGGCCTTGCTGCAGCACCACCCGGTATGGCTTGTAACACAGGAGTATCAACCTCCAAAGCCCCACGTTCATTTAAAAATTCACGAATGGCATTTACCATTTTGCTACGCTTAATAAAAGTATCTTTTACGCCAGGGTTTACAATTAAATCGGCATAGCGTTGGCGGTATCTAAATTCTGGGTCGGTTACTTCGTCAAAAGCTTCGCCATCTTTCTCCTTAACAATTGGTAATGGTCTAAGTGATTTTGTAAGTATGGTAAATTCTTTTGCATGGATAGATGTTTCGCCAGTTTTAGTAGTAAACACATATCCTTTAATGCCAATTATGTCGCCAATATCAACCAATTTTTTCCAAACTGTTTGGTACAATGTTTTATCGTCGCCAGGGCAAATATCATCTTGCTTAATATAAAATTGAATTTTTCCAACAGCGTCTTGTAACACAGCAAAATTGGCTTTACCCATATCTCTTACACTCATTATTCTGCCAGCAATACACACCTCAGCAAAGTCTGCCTCGTTCACATCTTTTTTATAATTATCCTTTATATAGGTAGATGTTGTGCTTACGGGGTATAATGGTGCAGGGTAGGCATCAATGCCTAATTTATTTAACTCTGCTAATTTTTCTCTTCTAATTACTTCTTGCTCAGATAAATGTTGTGTACTCATAAAAAAATGCTAAATCGGTTTTTACAAAGATACTTTTTGCAACCCAATGTGCCATAACTTAGTCTTGATAGTTATATTTGGCAAGAAACTTGTTTATCTTTAATTAAATTATAAAAATGAAAAAAATATTTATTGCGATTTGTACAGTTGTTTTATTTAGTGGTTGCGATGTTTTAAAAAGCTTACCACAAACAACAGGTATTGGTGGTATTACCGAAAACGAAGCTGGGCTGGGAATTAAGGAAGCCCTTAGCCAAGGATTGGCAGGAGCTGTATTAAAATTAAATAAAGAAGATGGCTTTTTTAAAGACGCTTTATACAAAATTTTATTGCCACCAGATGCTAAAAAAATTGAAAACACATTGAGAGATTTAGGATTAAATAAAATGGTGGATAAAGCTATTTTGCAAATAAACCGTGGTGCAGAGGATGCAGCAGGCTTTGCTAAACCCATTTTTGCAGATGCTATAAAAAGCATGACTTTGCAAGATGCAATTGGTTTAGTAAAAAATGGCGACACAAGTGCTACACACTTTTTTAGAGAAAAAACTACAGAAAAATTAATAGCAGCATTTTTACCTGTAATAAAATCATCGTTAGATAAAGTAGAAGCTACTAAATATTATGGCGATGTGGTAAATAAATATAATAACTTCCCTACTACGTTTAAAAAGATAAATCCTGACTTGCCCAACTTTGTTACACAAAAAGCCGTTAGTGCTTTATTTGATTTAGTGGCAAAAGAAGAAGTAAATATTAGAACCAACTTAGCCGCAAGGACTAGCGATATTTTGAAAAAAGTATTTGGGCAAAAGTGGTAATAAAAATAAAGTATAAAGAGAAGCAGCAATTATTGGCTGCTTTTTTTATGACCAAATATTACTTAACACTACATCTAACTTACAATCTTCATCTAATGTAAATGTAAAAGGTAATGTATCGGTAAAAGGCACTACTTCATATTTACCCTCATTATTTAAAGTAAATATTTCAGTCGTATTTTTATCAGGGTCAACAATAAGGTAATAGGGTATTTTTTGCGATTGATAAATATAGAACTTATTATTTCTATCCTTCATTGCTGTAGATGGGGAAAGAATTTCTACTACTAATGCTGCAGGAAAATCTAAATATGGTTTTGTAATTTCTTTGCAAACAATTAAAACATCGGGTTGTACAATTGTATCTTCATGTATATGAATATCAATAAAATCGTACACCTTACAATTTTTACATCCTATTTTTTTTAAAGCATCTTTAAGCTCATATATGATATTGCCTGACAGCCATTGATGCCTAGGGCTTGGTGCTGGACTCATAGCAAAAGGAATACCTTTGATTATTTCCCAACGTCCTTCCCACTTACAATAGTCATCGTAAGTATAATATGGTAATATGCTAATGGCGGATGACATGATAACAAATTTACATAATTTAATTTAAAGCTAATAATACTTGCCAGGCCGCTGTAACATTATTACTATCAAGTAACTCTTTTGCGTATTGGTGCAACTCTTTTTCCATATCATCTGGATTTATGGAATAGTACTGAATAATATTTTTCAATTTATTATCATTAAACGAAACATCTACCACAGGCACTTCATTTACATTGGCCAATTGCCCCAAATGGTTGCCACTAAGTATTTTACTATTTTTTATAGATGTTGGTAAAGCATCTACACCAATACCTAATTGTGTATTTGGTTTTTGTACTTGAAACAAATTGCTTTCATCTACTTTACAGTACCAATCGCCGCCAAGCCTTGCTACTAGGTTTAATTTTGTTTGATCTATTTTGCCGTCTGAGTTTAGAATACTATCATCAAGGTGCATTACTAGTACTTCTGCAATTACTAAATTACCAGCACCACCTTCGGTTCCTAACGGTTTTACTTCGTTTACTTTACACTCCAATTTTATTTTGCTTTCCTTTACCATTGGCGGTTTTACTTGCGTAGATGCTTCCATAGTAAAACCTGCTTTTTCAAACTCGTTAGTTCCCTTTGCATATTCACAACTAGCCAAAGAAGTTTGCTGCACCATATCGTAATCAACAATATTAATAACAACTTCAGGTATTTCTATAACATTTTGAAGTGTATGTTTTGTGGTGTTATCTCTTACTCTACGAGCTGGCGAAAAAATTACTATGGGTGGATTACTACTAAATAAATTGAAAAAACTAAACGGACTTAAATTTACATTGCCTTCTGCATCAATAGTAGAGGCAAAACATATTGGCCTGGGTGCAATGGCATGCTGCAAGTAGCTTTGAGCATCCATTGGTTTTATATCTGACAATTTTAAAATCATATATAAGGAACGCAGATTGTTATGATAAATATGATTTGTTATGATTTTTATCTGCGTTAATCTTAAAAATCATAATCATCAGCGTTCTACATTTTCTTCAAATCCAAAATAGAAAAATCACTTTCATCTTTAACAATAGTATTACTCAATTTTCCTAGCCCATCAATTTCCATTTCTACAACATCTCCTTCTTGTAACCATTGCTCTTGATAATTAGGGTCGTTTAATTTTCCGGTTCCGTTTAATTCTAAAAAACAACCTGTGCCTACTGTGCCACTACCAATTACATCTCCAGCAAATAAATTAACTCCATAACTAGCCCTTTCAATAATTTCTGCAAATGTCCAATCCATATCGGCTACATTGCCTTGGCTAACTTGTACGCCATTTACCCAGCACTTCATGTTTAAGTTCCATGCTTTACCTATATGGTTGTCTTTGCAAGGCACTTCAAATTCTTCAAGCTCATCTAATGTAACTAGCATGGGACCAATTACTGTGCTAAAATCTTTTCCTTTTGCTGGGCCAAGGTTAAGTAGCATTTCTTCCATTTGCAATGTTCTTGCACTCATGTCGTTCATTATCATTAAACCGCCAATATATTCATCTGCATCAGCAGCTTTGATATTTCTGCCGCTTTTACAAATTACAATAGCGGCTTCTAATTCAAAATCTAATTTTTTAAAATGGTCTGGCATACAAACAATATCACCAGGGCCTTGTATGCTATTATGATTGGTAAAATAAAAAATGGGGTATTGGTCAAACTCGGCAATCATATCTACCTTGCGATTACGCCTTGCTGCCGCTACATGCTGCCTAAAAGCATAACCGTCTCTACAGCTTGTTGGGAAAGGCACAGGTGCAATTATTTCTGCTTCGTTATAAAGAGTGTTTACTGCCCTTTTACCCAAAATACCTTCTTTTATATGTTTTTCGGCTGCACTTGCGATGGGCATGTACTCATCCCAAAAGTTTAAAAACATAGCCATAGTGCTGGGCAACTCACTATTTACAGTATCGGTATCGTATAAAATGCCATCTACCAAAAATGCTAACTGAGGGTGATTATCTTTTAAGTAAGTAACTAATTTCATTTTGATTTAAATATTTTGTCAAAGGTAAGCTTGTATTTACACAACATAAAAAAACCGCTATTTTATACTTAGCGGCTTTGCGATTCTTATATACTTTGTGTGAAAACTATCTTACCAATTTCAATTCATCAATTAAGTTTTTAGCACCCCCCAATTTATCTATACACCATAATACATAACGAACATCTACACAAATAGTGCGGTTTAAATCTTTGTCAAAAGCAATTTTATGGCTTAATGCTTCGTAGTTACCATCAAAAGCAAGGCCTAATAAATTACCATTAGCATCAATAACAGGGCTGCCGCTATTTCCACCAGTAATATCGTTAGTGGTAATAAATGTAACCACTAAATCTTGTGTACGTTTATCAATGTACTGACCAAAATCTTTCTTCTTTAACAACTCTACTTGTTTTGTTGGTAAATCAAATTCGTAATCACCTGGTTTGTATTTTTCTAAAATGCCCTTGCTTGTACAAACGTAATCATAAAACACAGCATCTCTTGGTCGGTAGCTTTTTACATTACCATAACTTACTCTCATGCTAAAATTAGCATCGGGATACATTTTGTTTACTGCCGCAGGGTTCATTTCCATAATACCCTTTAAGTATGATTTACCTAACTCATTATTTTTACTTACAAATGCTGCATACATAGGTGCATATTTTGTATTGTAGTTTTTTGTAAATGCAGTAGCGTAAGCAAATGCAGGGTCGTCTTGCAATGTAGTGGCTAAAGGGTCTTTTGTAAAAGCATCCCACTTAGCATTGTCTAAAAGCATAGTGTTTGCAAATACATTTTTTGCCCATGCTTTATATGTAGCTTCTTCTTTTAAACTGCCATATACACTTTTCATACCTTCGTAAAAACCAATTGGGTGTTGGTTTTTATCAACATCGTTATAATACATCATAGCAACAGCAGCCATAATTTTTTCATCACTAGGCTTATCTTCTGCTTCTAAAAAAGCTGCCCTATTAGCAGTTGCAGCTTCAATAGCTTTTTTTAATTCTGCCGCAGGCGTATTAGGTTTTAATAATTTATCTTCTAAACCTACAAGGCTGGCTGCAAAAGCCGCTAAAGGAGAACCCAAAATACCTTCATTAATAAATTGACGTTGTTTGCTATACGGGGTCCATGTAGCATAATTTTTTGCATAGTCTGCAAAAATATTTTCATACTCTGGTTTACCTTTTGCCCATGCAGTAAATTTATCTTCGTAAGCTTTTTTCTCTGCTTCGGTATTAAACTTTTTTAATTGCTTGGTTTCGCCATCAAAAAACTTCCAATAGTTGGCAATACCTGCATAGTTACTGGCTAATTTTAATTTTACAGCAGGGTCTTTAATCATTTGCTCATACATATTTTTCAAACGCATATCTCTTAAGCCCACTAAGGTTGGGTTTTCAATATCGTTTTTAAGTTTTATACCATAGCTATTTTCATAACGGTTAGTACTACCTGGGTAACCGTATATCATAGCATAATCACCATCTTTAAAACCTTTAATACTTACAGGTAAAAAATGCTTTGGTTTAAGAGGAGTATTTTCTTTGCTAAAATCTGCAGGCTTACCAGCTGCACTACCATACACTCTAAACACACTAAAATCACCTGTATGACGTGGCCACTCCCAGTTATCTGTATCGCCACCAAACTTACCTACACTTTCAGGAGGGGTGCCTACAAGACGAATATCTCTGTAACGTTTAAACACATACATTATGTATTGATTGCCTTTAAACATGCTAAAAATTCTACCTTCTAATCCATTGTCTTTATCAGCTACTTTATCAGTAATGGCTTTATAAACTTCTGGTAGTTTTTTTAATCTATCTGCCCAGGCTAAACCTTTTACTGCATCTTCTACTTCTTTTGTAACATCAATAATTTTATCTAAAAATTGTACAGTTAATTTGGTTTGAATTTCTTGGTCTTTATTCATGGCATAAAAACCATCTCTTAAATAATTATTTTGTACACTACTTGCTGTGGCAATGGCATCGTAACCGCAGTGGTGATTGGTAAAAATTAATCCTTGGCTACTTACAATTTCGCCGGTACAGCCACCGCCAAAAATTATAATTGCATCTTTCAACGATGATTTGTTGATAGAGTAAAGCTGCTCTTTGGTAAGCTTTAATCCTTTTTTCACCATGTCGTTATATACTTGTTGACCTAATAACATAGGTAGCCACATACCTTCATCGGCAGTAGCTTTTAATAAAGAGATTGATAAAACAATCGAAACAAAAAACTTCTTCATATGTCTAATTTTAAGAGAACAAACTTAGGTATAATTTTTTGTTTGTGAGCATTGGTTTTTTATGGCATCAGTTTTGGCGACGCTCTGTTCAAAAGCGGAATATATGGCATCTTTAAAGCCTTTTTGCTAAATTAAATGTATTGCTTTTCACCTTAGTAAAAGTCTTTACTATTAGCTATCTTTGCTTCCCTTAACCTTTTATAACTGTAAATGGCAATAATTGATATAAGGCTTCCCAAAAGTATAGCAAAGGCACTTAATTTGCCCGTAAGCGACCCACGGAGGCAACAAATAAAAGTGTTAAAAAAACTGCTTAAAAAAGCAAGGTTTACTGAGTTTGGACAACGCTATAAGTTTGATGAAATAGTATTGAGTCGCCACCCAGGTAAAAAATTTCAGCAACTAGTTCCCACACATGATTATAATAAAATTTACGACGCTTGGTGGTATAAAACCAAAGAAGGAATACCTGATGTTTGCTGGCCTGGACAAATAAAATATTTTGCACTTAGCAGTGGTACAAGCGATGCAACAAGTAAATACATTCCCATAACAAAAGAGCTGATAAGAAGTAATACAATTACTAGTTTTAAGCAATTGCTTAGCTTGGCTAAGTATGAAAATGTGCCCAGAAGTGCAGTAGGCAAAGGCTGGCTAATACTAGGCGGCAGCACACAATTGCAAAAAGGACCTACTTATTTTGCAGGTGATTTAAGTGGTATTCAACAACGCAATATTCCTTTTTGGTTTCAAGGACTAGGATTATATAAGCCTGGGAAAAAAATTGCTGCAGCTAAAGATTGGAATACCAAATTGGAAGAAGTGGTAAATAATGCACCTAATTGGGATATTGGGTTTATTATTGGGGTGCCTGCTTGGTTACAGTTGTGTATGGAAAAAATTGTAGAAAAATATAAGCTGAACAACATACATGAAATGTGGCCCAATTTATCTTTTTATGTACATGGAGGGGTAGCTATGGAGCCATATAAAAAAGGGTTTGAAAAAGTATTGGGTAAGCCTATTACTTTTATTGAAACTTACTTGGCTAGCGAAGGATTTTTAGCTTATCAAAATAGGCAAGAGGCTATAGGTATGCACTTGGTGTTAAACAACAATATGTTTTTTGAGTTTGTACCTTTTGATGAAAATAATTTTGATAGCGAAGGCTATATGGTAGATGAACCAGAAGCCTTAATGATACATGAAATAGAAGAAAATAAAGATTACGCTATTTTAATAAGTACTAACGCTGGTGCATGGCGATATGCAATTGGCGATACTGTAAAGCTTGTGGATAGAGAACACAGCGAAATAATTATTACTGGTAGAACCAAGCACTTTTTAAGCCTTGTAGGTGAGCATTTAAGTGTAGATAATATGAACAAGGCTATTGAAATGGTGAGCTCAGCATTAAATATATCGATACCTGAGTTTACAGTGGCTGGCATTCCTTACAATAATTTTTTTGCTCATCATTGGTATGTGGCAACAGATGATAAAGTGAATGCAGCAAAACTACAAATACTAATAGACAATAAAATAAAAGAGCTAAATGATGATTACGAAGTAGAACGTAAGCATGCATTAAAGGAAGTATTGGTTACTGTATTGCCAGAAAAAACCTTTATGGATTTTATGAAGTATAAGGGAAAAGAAGGTGGGCAGCATAAATTTCCAAGAGTATTAAAAGGAACTATGTTAAACGATTGGAATGCATTTTTAATGCAGCATAAATAATTACTATTACGTAGCGTTTATATATGCAACAGTTTAAAAATTTTATATCTACTCCGTTTCTTTTAGTAAAAATATACAAACAACTTTCGCTACAAAAAAAATATTTACAGCAACAAATTTTTCCATGGCTTACTACTGCCAAATCTACTAATGACGGTAGTTTAGAAGAAGCCGACTTTAAAAAAATAACACATTATTACGGCTTAGCTGTACCTGCCATTTTAGGAGAAGCATTTTGTGCATTACATGGAAAACAAATAACAACACAACAACGATTAGCTAGCACTTGCCAAGGCGGTATGACAGGTTTGTTTGATGATTTTTTTGATAAACAGCAACTTAGTGAAGAACAATTAAAACAGTTTATTGAAAACCCAATAACGATAACACCTAACACAAGTAACGAAAAATTATTTTTACAATTCTATAATACTGCTCTGCAAAACTGTCCAAGCAAAACTGTAATGCTAAAGCAATTGTATAAAGTGTATGATGCACAAGTACAAAGTAAATTGCAAGCCAAACCGGGGCTTACCAATCAACAAATAATAGATATTACCATAAAGAAAGGTGGCGAATCGTTATTGTTTTATAGAACCGCTTTTGAGTTTGAATTAACCGATGCTGAACAACAAATGCTTTTTGAAATGGGTGGACTAATGCAACTGGCCAACGATATTTTTGATGTATATAAAGATTATAAAGCAGGAATACACACATTAATGACTACTACTAAAAAAGTAAATGAGGTTAGGGTTTTGTTTGTAGAGCGGTTGCAAAAAGCACAAGAAATGGCTTATGCAATAGAGTTTCCTCCAAAAAATGTACATTGTTTTTTACAAATAATTTCAATTGGTATTTTTAGTAGATGTTTTGTTTGTCTTAATCATTTACAAAAGGCAGAAGCCACTACAAATAATATTTTTACACCCTCAGCATATAGCCGCCAGCAATTAATTTGCGATATGGATAAACTATTGCCTATTTTACAATCTATAAGGCATCATATTAAATATTGTAAGTAATGGCAAACAAGGATATTGTATTAACTATTTTAGAAAAAATGAAGGTTCTTCATCCCACATCTTCATTTATTGAAAGTTTGTACAACCAATATTGCTTACGTGGTGGCTTAAGTAAAAAACAATTAGAGGGCTTGCTGGACAAGGCTCAAAAAACCGAAGGCATAAGCACAGGTTATGTGGCCACTTTAGAAGCCATAATACTTAAAAAACCAACTAGAGAAAGAGCCAAAGCCACTATTACTGCAGCATTACCCACTAAAGACGAAATCTTAGGTAACCAAATAAATGAAATGTTGCAAAAGTACCCTCAACATAAACGGCTACTATTTTTAAAGAGTAAGTACGATAAAAATGAAGCTATTTCTACATTAGAAATAGAGGAAGTAAAAAAGTTTTATAAAATACTTAAGTAAAGCAGCACATTATTTCTTTAATAATGTAGTAAGATTAATAATTTTTATTGCGTCTGCATTACTAACATCCACCTTACCATTTTCTGCAGAATAAGTAGCTAAATACATATTTCCTTTTATTATAGCAATTCGCTGCAATAATTTTATTTTTACTCCAGCATTATCACCTTTTGATACACCACTATAAAAAAATTCAATTGCCTCACCACCCATCCATTGTAATTTTTTTTCGTAGCCTAATTTAAATTCATCCACTACATTTGGGATGTTATTTTTTATGGCTTTAGAAATATCAGATAACAACACCTTTTGCCCTTGAGGTAAAGGTTTTACTACATAGTTAATATTTTCAGCAAAGTCGTCTTCATCATTTTCTAACGGAGCTTTAAGCACAATAGGAGATTTTGGATTAGTTGTTTTTAATGTCCACTCTGGTGGATATTTAACGCTAATACGTATAGTTGTATCTGTATAGCTAAGCCAGTTTTGAGTAGTGTTATTAACTTTTTGTGCAATTATAGAACTATTCAAAAAGAAAGTAACAGCAAAAAATAAAATTATACGCATACTATTTTTCACAAATGTAAATTATTTAATTATAATGCTACTTTAAAATAAGTAATCCTCTAGTTACACTTTTAATGTCAAGTATGGTGCTACCATTAGTTAAGCTACCATCATTGTTAATACTTAAAGATTGTGAATATGCAAATTGTGGCAAAGCTGTTATTGCAATAACTGCAATAAATAAGCGGATAAGGTTGTTCATCTCTATGCTTAAATTGTGTTATATAAAAGGTTTAAATAAGTAGCTAATATAAGAAATAATAGTGGTGTATGTAGGATTTAGAGAATAACATTTGTGAAAATATAAAGGAGGTAGGGTTGTTGTAATAGGGAAGAAAAGGTTTTGCAAAAAGAGCCAATGAAATGAGAAAAGTAACAGAAAAATACGCAAAAGAAGCTTGTGCTTTTTAATAACCCATAACAATTAGTTATACTAGCCCTTCTTCCCCTCAATCCTTTTTAACAAACTTGCGGCACTACGTTCGTTAATAGCTTTTAGTTGCTCATGGTATTTCATAGCTTCTTCTTTATTGCCCAGTTCACTATTTATTAAAC
The DNA here is from genome assembly GCA_017988335.1 of Ferruginibacter sp. Taxonomy (GTDB): domain Bacteria; phylum Bacteroidota; class Bacteroidia; order Chitinophagales; family Chitinophagaceae; genus Ferruginibacter. The sequence goes on along the minus strand of JAGNRZ010000014.1, from coordinate 8,349 downwards.
CTATATAGTAAAGGTTTACATCAACAACCGAAATAGCTAATCGGCTTTTAAAATATTCTAAGCCTTCTTTCATTTTATTACCCTTGTAAAACGAGTACGAAATTTCTTTATAGCCAGTTTTAAAATCGTTATTTATATCAAGCGATTTTTTTAGGTACTTAATTGCACTATCATATTGTTGAGAGGCATTGTACCCCCAACCAATATTGTAGCAAGCCTCCACAGTAGTATCTGCTTTTAAGGGAACTAGTTTTTTAAAAAAATACAATGCACTATCTGGTTTACCAAATCCATTTTTATATAACACCCCTAAGCTGTTAAATACTGTTGCATTATTTTTTTTAAGTTTTTGAGCTTGTTTTAAACAGATTAAAGCGTCGGTTGGTTTATTTAACATGGTAAGTACTATACCAGCTTGTAAGTAGGCATCTCCATGCTTTGGATTTAATTTTATGGCGGCATTAAAAAAAGGCACCGACTCTGGTATTTTACCTTGTTTTACCAACCTCATTGCTTCTACATAATTTTCATCTGCTGTTTTAGGTTGTGCAAAGCCACCTGTAATCCAAAAAAATAATATGGTTAAAATTTGTACCTTTTTCATCATACCACAAAAATAAATACTAGTTTGTTTATTAAACGCTAAAATTTTTAATAGATATATTGCTATAACTTTGCACTGTAGTGAAAAGATTGATTATTATACTATTATTTTTATGTGGAACAGCTATGGTAGCCCCTGCACAATGTTCTGTTTGTACTAAAAGTGCATCTCAACTAGGTGAAAAACCAGCTAAAGCTTTAAACAATGCCATTATTTACTTAATGCTAACACCCTTTGCTATTGCTGGGGTAATAGGGTATAGGTGGTGGAAAAATAATAAGCAATAACCTGTTTGAAGTATCGAGTTTGCTGTCAATTGCTTCAAAGGCAATAGCTCACTATTCACCACCTGCCTGTTCGGCAGGCAAGCTCACCAACGCATTATGGCTACCATCGCAAAAAGGGGCATTTTTTGTATGCTTACACTGGCAAAACCATACTTCTTTTTCTTCTGTAAATTCTATTTTTAAGCTTTTAAATGGCATAATAGTTTCGCCATTTTTTTCATAAGCTAATGTTTTATGCCTACCATCGCAAAAGGGTTGTTTTTCACTTAAGCCACAAGTACACCAAGCATAAATTTTGCCAGGTTCTACTTTTATCATTTGCGGAAAGGGTTGTGCAATTTTTGGCAATTTTGTATCACTCATAATATTGTTTGTATTAAATTTTAGAAAGGGTTATATACAATAATGTATGTAACAGAGTTTAAGTTATGATTTTAAATATTCAAAAAATAGTTTTAAAATACTCTTTTAATATATCAAATTTAAATAAAAAAAATTGACAATCTAAGCTTTGTAAGCTACCTCATATTTTTAGTAACCCTAACAAAGTTTATAAACCCAATTATTCAACATCTGCTTCTAAGGCAATAGGAACTTGCAATTTTTAAGTTGTAGTATAAATTGAAAATTGTATTTTTACTTTCATCAATTTATAATACGTCTTTCTTAAATTTTTGTGATAATATTATTTAATTTATATACTCAATTAATCGATTGCAATTTTATTGTTGTGTGTGCCAAATTCATTTGTCGAGTATATTATCCTAAATTTATTTTATGAGTTCAGCTAATTGTGTATTGTCTATAATAATGCCATGTTATAATCATGGAGCATATTTAGAAGAGGCTTTGGATAGTATTGTTAAAGATAAAATTTTATTCCCCTATGAAGTTATTATTGTAGATGATGGTTCTACCGATATTTACACACTTACCAAGCTAGAAGAGTATAAGGAAAAAGGATATCGTATAATTCATCAAAAAAATGCAGGTCCTGCCGCTGCAAGAAACACTGCTGTTAGTAATTCTTCTGCAAAATATATTCTACCTCTTGATGCTGATAATAAAATAACGGCTAATTATATTAATAATGGCATTGCTATTTTAGAAAAGGGTGAGTATCAAATTGTATATGGTATGCCTTCATTTTTTGGGAATATCGAAAAAGGCTCAAGATCTTTTACCCCAATACCTTTTAATATTACAGAGTTATTGGCATCTAACTATATTGATAATTGTGCCATTTTTTTAAGAGAGGTTTGGGTGAAAAATAAGGGATATGACACTTCTATTCCATATTTTGGGCACGAAGATTGGGAGTTTTGGATAAATGCATACTATAACGGTTATCGTTTTTATTTTTTAAAAACTGAGGTTTTTTATTATCGTGTTTTACAAAATTCTGTAGCCGATCAATTTAAAGAAAATAAAAAAGTAGAAGAAAACAGGCAATACATTTTAAAAAAACATGCCCAACTTTTCAGCATGGAATATTTAAAGTTAAATTATATAAAAGGTAAATATCAAAGAGATATAAAGAGATTTATTTTTTCTCCGTTTATTTTTTTAGCATATCGGTTAAACATTATTAAAACTCCTTTTAAAAAGGCAGAACAAAGGTTTAACAAAACAGAAGCATAGTTTTTATGCTTTTATGTTTATAATTCCTTTTTTTTATACAGGTAAGAGTAATAGCTTTTACCAACTAAAATATAGTCTTTATTTTTCATGAATAAATGTAGTGGACTAGATAAATGATTTTCTATTTCAATAACATGCGATTCAAGTATAATTATTGTTGGCTTATATTTTTCCCAATTATTTGATTGCAATACTTCCATTTCTAACCCTTCTGTATCAATAGTTAAAAAATCAATAGTAGCACCAGGAGGTATGTTATTATCAAGTACATCTTGCAATGGAACTGTATCAATTTTTGTTTTGCTCAATAACTTCAAGTTAAGATTTGCCTGTTGTATATATTCATTAGCTTTTGTTTCGCTAAAGGTATTATAAGCAGGCTCATTAAAAGCGTAGTATATCAATTGTTCGGCTTTTAAAGATATTCCCTTTTGAATATTGATATCTCTTTTTCTATATTTTTTAAATAAAGATGCAGCTTGAGGTAGTGGGTCTATATTAATACCATGCCAACCTTTTTTATAAAAAAAACAGGTATTAGAAAATCTATAAGGATGATGTGCCCCTACATCTACATAAATCCCCTCTTTTTTATGTTCAAAAAAGCGGTTTAAAATCATGTCTTCGCCCTCTTGTGAATAAGAGGTTTTAGCATGTCTATAAACAGTGGAATTTTTTTTAACTAACTTTTTTAGAAAATCTACAATCATTTTATAAATATTTGGATGCTTTTTTTATATGGTTCTTTAATAATTTTTTTTAATAAATTGATACAAATTAAAAGCATTTCCCTCGGCTGTAATCTTTTCTAATAAATCCTTTGTACTAATTTCTTTCATTCTTTTTTGTGCAATAAGTTGGTAAGCTTTTTGTGCCAGTAGCCAGTTTTTATTATTATTTTCTTTTTTTAGATTTTGTAAATTAAACTCTATTGCTGCTAAAAAATCATCAACCCCTTTTTTTTGAGTTGCTACAGTTTCAATAATTGGCAAATTAGCTGAGTGATTTTTAAATGCTGGTGCTAACATTTGTCGCAAATTATTTGTAAAACTATTAGCGTCTGGCCTGTCTGCTTTGTTTACCACAAATATATCTGCAATTTCCATTAAACCAGCCTTCATAGTTTGTATTTCGTCGCCAGCTTCGGGTACTAAAACTACAACAGTACAATCAGCCAAACCTACAATTTCAATTTCACTTTGCCCTACACCTACGGTTTCAATAATTATGTAATCAAAAACTCCAGCTTTTAACACATCGCATATTTCAATTATTTTAGGATTTAATCCGCCTAAAGAACCTCTGGTAGCTAACGACCGAATAAACACATTGGGGTTGTTATACCACTCACTAAGTCGTATTCTATCGCCAAGCAAGGCACCTAAATTAAATGGTGACGAAGGATCAACACATATAACCCCTATTTTCTTATTCCTTTTTACTAATAATTCTATTAGTTCGTTTACTAATGTACTCTTGCCAGCTCCAGGAGGCCCTGTAATTCCAATTATGGGCACACTTGATGGCGGTATTTGCTCTAGTAAATCTAAATAGCCAGTAGCTTCATTTTCTACTAATGAAATTACTCTGGCTAATGATTTATAGTCACCATTTTTAATTTTTTGTAAAACATCTTGCCACATAATAATAAAAATAGCATATTTAAATTAAAACGCATTCACTATCTATAGCCATAATAAATACTTTATTTTTGATGATAGAATAATGAATAACAGCAATGCAAATATCAGTCATTTAGTATCTATAATACTATGTACCTATAATGGAGAAAAATACGTATCGCAACAGCTAGATAGTTTGGTAAAACAAACTTATACCAATATTGAAATTATTGTAGTAGATGACTGCTCTACCGATAATACGTTTACAATATTGAATGACTACAAAAAGCAATATAGCTTAATTACATTAATTGAAAACGATAGCAATATTGGTTATATAAAAAATTTTGAAAAGGGTATGAGTGTGGCTAAGGGATTTTATTTATCGCCTTGCGATCAAGATGATATGTGGGATTTGCAAAAGATAGAAAAAATGGTGGCTGAAATTAATGAGTATCCTTTAATATATTGTAACTCTACCCTTACTAATGAAACTCTTATGCCATTAACCACTATGGCACATAAAAAAAACTTAGCCACTTACAATAATTGTTTGGTGTTTGCTACAGATAATTGTATTGCTGGCCATGCCACTTTGCTCACTAAAGATTTATTTACCAAGGCTTATCCTTTCCCTGAAAACATACCGCATGACTGGTGGTTAGCCTTTGTAGCTTCTATACACAAAGGCGTAAAATATATTGATGAGCCTTTGGTACTTTATAGAAACCACTCCACCAATGTAATAGGTGCTATTACTACTTCTAAACAAAAAAAAGCAAAGGGTTACAAAGCACAAAAAAAGCTACTTGAAATTGAAAAAGCAAAAATTAGAATAGCCGCTTTTGCAAACTTTTGTCCTAGTAGCTTACGCCACGAAAAAGAGGTAATACAACAGCTGCAAAGTAGCTATCAAAGTTTTAGCCTTGCCAATAATATAAAAAGAGTACAACTTTATTTACGTAACAGAAAGCTATTATTGGCAATAAAAAAAAGGCCTGCCTGGCGAAAGCTTATTTACTGTTTTAAAATGTTTTATCAAATAAGATAAGTTTAGGAATACACCAACACATCATGCGTTGTACTATAACCATTAGTGCATGTTTTTATTTTAGACGCTATTGCTTGTTTAAGTATTTGCATATTTATTTCATCTCTATCTCTGCTAAAATGCCCATGAAACATGTGAAAAGCAATTGCTTTGTTTTTTACTTGCTTTTTTAAAATACCACTGTTTATAAACCTTGCTGCTAACTCTCCATCCTCTCTACCCCAGCCGGTAATATCATTGTTATAGCCATTTACGGCTATAAAATCTTTTTTAAAAAAACTCATATTGCAGCCAATTACATTGTTAGGGTTTTGTTTATCACTAAAAGCAAATACTATTTTTGAAAGTATTGTGGAGTGTACTGCATTAAATCTATGTTGCACACCACTACTTAAAAAGTGTAAATTAGTTTTTTGCTTTGTAATATAGTTTTGTGTATTTTTTTCATCTAATAATATGCGGCTTCCTCTTATAAAAAAACCTTGCTGTGCATATAGTAAATGCTCTTGTATAAATTTTGGATGAATAATTATATCTCCATCAATTTGTATAATATAAGGCTGGGTGCTATTTCGTATGGCTTCGTTTAAAATAATAGTTTTTCTAAAGCCCTCGTCTTTATGCCAAATGTGTTTTATAGGTATGGTAGTTTTTGTTCTATACTCATCTATTAATGCTTTTGTATCGTTTGTTGAGCCATCATCGGCAATTACAATTTCATTAGGCATTACCGTTTGCTGTAACACACTTAATAAACATATTTGCAATGCCTGTGGCCAATTATAGGTTGATATTAAAAGTGTACAGCCTTGTTTGTGCATTAATTATTTTTTTAAGATATAATTTTTGTATTCGCCAAATTTAAACCCTAAAAGGTCTTCAATGGGTTGTATTAATTTATCCTTTGTTTTCCAAATGGCTTTACTTTTATCATGCACAAACTTAAAGGTATGGTTGTTAATAAGCAATTGCATTACTTTAGGGTGACTTCCTTTGTATGTTATTACCCTATCAATATAATTTAAATCATAAGTTACATTTTCATTTTGGTCTTCTACATTATTTCCATAATGCTGTTCAAAATTTTTTATTTTTTCAAACATGTGCCTTGGTGTACGTATTCCGTTATAGTGAAATATTGGGGCTTCAATTTTTTTTACAATTAATTTTAGCCCTTCGTCAGTAGCGTCTAAATACCCTTTTTCGCTTTTATATTTTCTAAAGCCTTGTGAATCTTTGTAGGATTTTACTAAATTATTTTTTCTAAAAATCCTTACTTCATGCTTATGCACTCTACGGCTATTTCTTATATGCTCATAATCGCCCCAAAAATGTAAAAAAGGCAATATAAAACCATCAATGGCAAGGTTGGTGTTTTCTTTGTGTATAGCCTCTACTATTTTAGATAAATCGTTTTCGTGTATTACCTCATCTGCTTGTATATGAAAGGCCCAGTTGCCCGTAGTACCTGCCAGTGCTATATTAGTTTGTTGTGCAAAAATTTTTCCTCCTTCTTTTAATTGCATGTCCCATACCGTATCAATAATTTTTATTTTACTATCCTTTAATGCTAATAAAGCCTCTTTTGTACCATCGTTACTATCGCCTACAGCAATTACCATTTCATAGCAAATTGGCAATATAGAAATAATGGCTTGTATAAAGGGTACGCCGTAGCTAAAACCATTTCTAACATAGCTAAAGCCAGATATTTTTATATCTTTATTATTATCAAGCATTTTATTAAGCATAAAATATAGCTGTAAAAATACAGTATTAATTATTTTGGAAGCATGACTAACTTTATTCCAATATTTCCATTAGGCATTGTGGTGTATCCTGGCGAAAATGTAAACCTACATGTTTTTGAACCCAGGTACAAACAACTTATAAACGATTGCATTGCTGCTAAAAAACCTTTTGGTATACCCGTAGTAATTGATAATTCTATACAAGAATATGGCACATTGGTAGAAGTGATAGAAGTTTCCAAAACTTATAGCGATGGTAAAATGGATATTAAAACAAAAGGCCTACAAGTATTTAGAACACTTGAGCTAATAAAAAATATACCCGATAAGCTTTATTGTGGTGCCATTGCAAACTATCCTACAAACATATTGTTTGGCAATAAAATTTCATTTAAAAAAATTGTAAGCAGCGTAAAACAATTACACCAAACACTGCAACTAAATAAAGATTTTAAAAAAGCCGATGAAGATTTAGTTAGTTATGATATTGCACACCATATAGGATTAAGTATAAAGCAAGAGTATGAGCTGTTATTATTAATGAATGAAATGCAGCGTCAAGCCTTTTTAAAGCGTCATTTAAATAAAACCCTTCCATTAGCAATACAAATTGAATACTTAAAAGAAAAAATTAAGCTAAATGGACACTTTAAAAATTTAACTTCATTTGATTTATAAAAAGCAACACATGAAAACTATTTGTTTTGATTTTGGAAACACAAGGCTTAAAGCAGCCATTTTTAATAACGACGAATTTGTAGAGCAAATAGTATTGCCCAATGATGAATTGTTTACCATTGAAAGACTTATTAATATTCAGCAACCTCAAAAAACAATTTTATCATCAGTTATAAATCACAACCCAGTAATAGAAAGTTTTTTAGCCCAAAAAACAAAATTTCATAAACTCTCACATTTCACGAAAGCAAATTTTACATCCCCAGTAGGCAAGCCAGAAACCATTGGGGCAGATAGGTTGGCTTTAGCAGCAGCAGCCGTTCACTATTTTCCTAATAAAAACAATTTGGTAATTGGCCTAGGCACTTGCATTACCTACAACTTTATTAATCAAAACAACCAGTTTATTGGTGGCTCTATTTCCCCTGGCATGGAAATGAGGTTTAAAGCCATGGAAATTTTTACGGCAAAGCTGCCCGAAGTAAAGGCAGATTGGAATTTCCCCTTAATTGGATACGATACCAAAACAAATATGCAAAGTGGTGTAATTGCAGGCATAGCCTTTGAAATTGAAGGCTTTATACAAGCTTATGCCGAAAAATATAGCAACTTTAACGTGGTTTTAACCGGCGGAGATGCTTCCTATTTTGCCAGTAGGCTTAAATACAAGATATTTGCCGACTATAATTTTTTATTTAAAGGCTTATATGCACTT
>JAGNRZ010000124.1 GCA_017988335.1 Ferruginibacter sp. | reverse complement strand
TCCTATGGGTGGAGGTGAAGGTAGAGCAAGTGGAGGTCATCCTCGTAGCCGTACAGGTAAATATGCTAAAGGAGAAATCACACGTACAAGAGGTAAAGGTTCAGATAAAATGATTATCCAAAGAAGAAACGGAAAGAAGTTAAGCAATAAATAAATTACAATTTGCTAATTAGCTAATATAGCTAATGTGCTAATTAAGTTAAAATGGTTACACTTTTGTGTGGCAAATAAACAAAATTTAAAATAAAATGTGGCAATTAGCAAATTAGCAAATTATCACATTAGCAAATTAAAAAAAACATGGCTCGTTCATTAAAAAAAGGTCCTTACATCGAAGCTAAGCTTGAAGCAAAAGTTATGGCAATGGTAGAGGGTAAATCAAAAAAAGGTGTAATTAAAACTTGGAGTAGAAGAAGTACAATTACTCCAGATTTTGTAGGACAAACTTTTGCAGTACATAACGGTAATAAATTCATTCCTGTTTATGTGACAGAATTTATGGTAGGTCATAAATTAGGTGAATTTGCACCAACAAGAAACTTTAGAGGTCACTCAAGTAAAAAAATATCATAAAAAAGTTGATAGTTGATAGTTGTTCGTAATAACGACCAACGACCAACAACCAACCAATAATTAAATAAAATGGAAGCAGTAGCAAAATTGAATAATTACCCCACATCGCCTCGTAAAATGCGTTTGTTGGCTGATTTAATTCGTGGAATGGAAGTAGAAAAAGCAATGGCTGTATTGGAGCATAATCCAAAGCATCCTGCAGTTCCACTTCGTAAATTGGTAATGAGTGCCATTAGCAATTGGAAACAAAAAAACGAAGGTGGTGATGAAGCTGGGTTAGTAGTTAAAACCATTATGGTTGATGGAGCTAGAGTTATTAAGCGTATGCGTCCAGCACCACAAGGTAGAGGGTATAGAGTACGTAAGCGTAGCAACCATGTAACGGTAATTGTAGATACAAAAGCAACTAAAAATTAATTAAACTATTTAATAAAATACAATGGGTCAAAAAGTAAATCCGATAGGCGCCAGATTAGGAATAACCCGTGGTTGGGATAGCAACTGGTATGCAAACAAAAAGGATTATGCAAGCAAATTAGTAGAAGATAATAAAATTAGAAACTACTTAAATGCCCGTATTAATAAAGGTGGTATCGCTAAAATTGTTATTGAGCGTACACTTAACAAATTAATTGTAACTATTCATACATCTAAGCCTGGTATCATCATTGGTAAAGGTGGTGGAGAGGTAGATAGAATTAAAGAAGAGTTAAAGAAATTAACTAGCAACGAAGATGTGCAAATTAATATTTTAGAAATTCGCCGTCCAGAGTTAGACGCAGCAATTGTTGCAGATACTATTGCTCGTCAATTAGAAAATCGTATCAACTACAAAAGAGCTATTAAAATGGCAATTGCTTCAGCATTACGTATGGGTGCAGAAGGAATTAAAGTAAAAGTAGGTGGTCGTTTAGGCGGTGCTGAAATTGCTCGTAGCGAAGAAATTAAGCAAGGTCGTACACCATTACATACATTACGTATGGATATTGATTATGCTAGTGTATTTGCCTTAACTGTATATGGTAAAATAGGTATTAAAGTATGGATTTGTAAAGGTGAGGTTTTAGGTAAAAGAGATTTAAATCCAAACTTTATACATGGTAATAAAGAAGGTGCAGAAAGACAAGGTGGTTTTGAAAGAAGAGATGATAGAGGTGGTGAAAGAAGAGGCGGTGGAAACAGAGGCGGTGGTGGAAATAATAGAGGCGGCGGAAGAAAATAATAACAGTTTTCGGAAGCTGTATAAAAATTACCGAAGCATTAAAATTATTGAATTAACAACCGGAAACGGTAAATAGTAAACAGACTATGTTATCACCAAAAAGAACAAAACACAGGAAAACGCAAAAGGGTAGAATGAAAGGCGACACAAAACGTGGAGCTACATTATCTTTTGGAACTTTTGGATTAAAAGCGTTAGATAGCGTTTGGTTAACCAATCGTCAAATTGAAAGTGCTCGTCAAGCTATGACTCGTCATATGAAGAGAGAAGGAAATGTGTGGATTAGAGTATTTCCTGATAAACCTATTACCGCTAAGCCTGCAGAGGTAAGGATGGGTAAAGGTAAAGGTAATCCAGAAGGGTGGGCTGCTATTGTACAACCAGGTCGTATTATTTTTGAAGCCGATGGTGTACCTATGCAAGTTGCAAAAGAAGCATTTGCTTTAGCAGCACAAAAATTACCAATACTAACCAAGTTTGTAATCCGTCACGATTATCAAGCTTAATTAATTAAGAACTATTCAATCTGAGATAAAATGTCAAAGAAAGTTGATTTTATAAAAAGCATCAGTGGTTTAAACGAAACTGATTTACAGGCAAAAATTAAAGAAGATGAGTTGCGTATGAAAAAACTTACGTTTGCTCATGCTATTTCTCCTCTTGAGAATCCGCAAAGCATTCGTATGTTAAGAAGAGATATTGCCCGTTTAAAAACTGCATTAAGAAAAAAACAATTAGGGTTTTAATAACCACAAAAAGTAGCAACAATGGCTGAAAGAAATTTAAGAAAAACAAAATTAGGTATAGTATCCAGTAATAAAATGGATAAAACTATTACTGTTAATGTGGAAAGGAAGGTAAAACATCCTTTGTATGGTAAGTTCGTTAAAAAAACTACCAAGTTTCATGCTCATGATGAAAAAAATGAGTGCAGCATTGGCGATACCGTAAAAATTATGGAAACTCGTCCATTAAGTAAAACAAAGCGTTGGAGATTAGTAGAAGTAGTTGAAAAAGTTAAATAGTATTTAATATTCAGTACGTAGTACATAGTGCTTAGTGCTTAAAAAAATAGAAAAATGATTCAGCAAGAAAGTAGATTAAACGTAGCAGATAACAGCGGTGCAAAAGAAGTACTTTGTATTCGTGTGTTAGGCAATAGCGGTCAAGATTACGCAAAAATTGGCGATAAAATTGTAGTTACCGTAAAAGATGCCATGCCTGCTGGTGGTATCAAAAAAGGTACGGTAAGTAAAGCTGTAATAGTACGTACTACAAATAAATTGCGTCGCAAAGATGGTTCTTACATCCGTTTTGATGATAATGCAGTTGTATTATTAAACAACTCAGATGAACCAAGAGGCACACGTATTTTTGGGCCAGTGGCTAGAGAGTTGAGAGATAAAGGATACATGAAAATTATTTCATTAGCACCAGAAGTGTTATAAGATAAAAAAATTGTTGCCTTGGCAGCAGTAAATTCAAAAAATTATGAGTACAAGATTTAAACCAAAATTCAACATTAAAAAAGGCGATACCGTTGTTGTAATTGCTGGCGATGATAAAGATTTAAAGAAGCCACGTAAAGTGTTGGAAGTGATTTTGGATAAAGCTAAAGTTTTGGTAGAAGGGGCTAATATGGTTACTAAACATACAAAGCCATCTGCTCAAAATACAAAAGGTGGAATAGTAAAGCAAGAAGCACCTATGGCAATTAGTAATGTAATGCTATGGGATGCAAAAGCTGGTGTTGCCACTAAAGCAAAACGTAACAGAGAAAATGGTAAATTAGTAAGAATCTCTAAAAAATCAGGGGAGGTAATTAAATAATGAGTACTGTAGTAAATACTGCTAGATTAGCAGACAAATACAAATCGGATGTTGTGCCTGCTTTAATGAAAAAGTTTGGTTACAAAACCGTAATGCAAGCACCTAAGCTTACTAAAATTTGCTTAAACCGTGGTGTAAATGGTGCTGTTAATGATAAAAAATTAATTGACATTGCTGTTGATGAGTTAAGTAACATTACTGGTCAAAAAGCAATGCCTACTTTATCTAAAAAAGATATATCAAACTTTAAATTACGTAAGGCTATGCCCATTGGTGCAAGAGTTACATTACGTGGTGTAAAAATGTACGAATTTTTAGATAGATTAGTTTCTGTGTCATTACCCCGTGTTCGTGACTTTAAAGGCATCAACGATAAATCGTTTGATGGAAGAGGTAACTATACATTAGGTGTTACAGAACAAATCATTTTCCCAGAAATTGATATCGATAAAGTAAATAAAATTACAGGTATGGATATCACTTTTGTAACAACGGCTAATACTAATGAAGAAGCTTACGAGCTTTTAAGAGAATTAGGTATGCCATTTAAAAATATCAAAAAGTAAAACATAGATAAACATGGCAAAAAAATCAATTGAAGCCAGACAAAGGAAGAGAGAGAAAATGGTAGCTAAGTATGCTGAAAAAAGACAAGCATTAAAAGCGGCAGGAGACTATGCAGCATTAGACTTATTACCAAAAAACTCATCTACCGTAAGGTTAAAGAACAGATGCCAATTAACTGGTCGCCCTAGAGGCTACATGAGGCATTTTGGTTTATGTAGAAATGTGTTTAGAGACATGGCTTTAGAAGGAAAAATTCCTGGAGTAAAAAAGGCCAGCTGGTAAACTAGATACTTGCAACTAGATACTAGCATCTAGTTGGATATCGCATTGTAAATAAAATTTTTAATTCATTTAACTAACATAACAATGGTTACTGATCCAATCGCAGATTATTTAACAAGAATACGTAATGCTCAAATGGCTAATCACCGTATTGTAGAAATACCAGCTAGCAATTTAAAAAAACGCATTACAGAAATTTTGTACGATAAAGGTTATATTTTAAAGTACAAATTTGAAGAAGATAAAAAACAAGGTGTTATTAAGATAGCATTAAAGTACGACCCTATTTCTAAGTTGCCAATTATTCAATCTTTAGAAAGAGTAAGTCGTCCAGGTTTACGTAGTTACGCAAAACCAGAGGAATTTAAAAGAGTAAAAAACGGATTGGGTGTAGCTATCATCTCTACTTCAAAAGGAGTAATGACTGATAAAGAAGCTAAAGCTCAAAATGTAGGTGGTGAAGTTTTGTGTAATATCTATTAATAATTAAACAACTGTTTCTAATACATTAAGCCGAACCTATAGCTGGCTGATCGGTTAGAAATAAAAAATAAAAAATATGTCACGTATAGGTAAAAAACCGGTAGAAATTCCAAGTGGTGTTACCATCACTTTAGGAAAAGATAATGTAGTAACTGTAAAAGGTGCTAAAGGCGAATTAAAGCAAGCTATTGATAGAGATATCGTAGTAGAAATAAAAGATAATACAGTTGAGTTTAAAAGACCAACTGACCAAATACGCCACAGAGCTATGCATGGTTTGTATCGTTCTTTAATTGGCAATATGGTAAAAGGTGTTACAGAAGGCTTTACAAAGCAATTAGAATTAGTGGGTGTAGGTTATAAAGCTGCTAACCAAGGAAATTTACTTGATTTGGCTTTAGGATATTCTCATAATATTTTACTTGAAGTACCAAAAGAATTAACTGTAGCAACCGATCAACAAAAAGGACAAAACCCAATCATTACATTAACTAGTGTTGATAAGCAATTGTTAGGTCAGGTTTGTGCAAAAATAAGAAGCTTACGTAAGCCAGAACCATACAAGGGTAAGGGTGTTAAGTTTGTAGGTGAAGTATTAAGAAGAAAAGCAGGTAAATCAGCAGGTAAGTAAAAAGTTAATTGGTTAATCTGTGCAATGTTAATTTGGATTAACTATTTAACTAATCAACGAGTTAACAAAAACTTCTCTGGCAGTATCAGAGATAAAAATAAAATAAAATGAACAACAAGTCAACAGCAAGAAAGAACATTAAATACCGCATTCGTAAAAAAGTTAGCGGTGTTACAGCTAAACCACGTTTAAGTGTATTTAGAAGTAATACAGATATATATGTTCAATTAATTGATGATACAAATGGTACAACTTTAGCAGCCGCATCATCTAAGCAAAAGGATATTGCCGCTCAAAAAGCACCAAAAGCAGAAAAAAGTAAATTAGTAGGTACTGCAATTGCAAAAAAAGCTACTGAATTAGGTATTACAAAAGTAGTATTTGATAGAGGTGGATATATTTATCATGGTAGAGTAAAAGCGGTAGCAGAAGGTGCAAGAGAGGGTGGCTTACAATTTTAATTTTAAACGTTCTTAATTAGAAATAAATGTCAAAAGTAACAGTAAATAAAGTAAAAGCAGGCGATTTAGAGTTGAAAGACAAAGTGGTAGCTATTAACAGAGTAGTTAAAACTACTAAAGGTGGTAGAGCTTTTAGTTTTTCTGCTTTAGTAGTAGTAGGTAACGAAGCTGGTGTAGTGGGTCATGGTTTAGGTAAAGCTAAAGAAGTGCAAGAGGCTATTACAAAAGGTATTGAAGATGCTAAGAAAAACTTAATAAAAGTTCCAATTATGCATGGCACAATCCCTCATGAACAATTAAGCAAAGAAGGTGCTGCAAAAGTATTAATACGCCCAGCTGCACATGGTACTGGTGTAATTGCTGGAGGTAGTATGAGAGCAGTTTTAGAAGCGGCTGGTATTACTGATGTATTGGCTAAAAACTTAGGTTCTGCCAATCCTCAAAATGTGGTAAAAGCTACAGTAAAAGCATTAGCTACTTTAAGAGAGCCAATAAGCGTAGCTAAGAGTAGAAATATTTCTTTAAAGAAAGTATTTAACGGATAAAGCCCCCAACCCCTAAAGGGGAGCAATGGATGGGTTATTCATTAATCATAAAAAACAAAATCCCCTTTAGGGGTTTGGGGTATGAAAAAGATAAAAGTAACACAAGTTAAAAGTGTAATAGACAGATCAGAGCGTCAAAAAAGAACAATGCAAGCATTGGGCTTAAACAAAATGAACGCTACTGTAGAAGTTGAAGCTACTCCTCAAATAGTAGGAATGGTGAAAGCAGTTCATCATTTAGTTAAAGTAGAAGAACTAGCCTAATTTTATTTAATAAACAGCGAGGGGAGATTACCCCGTAAAGTACAAAAATCTATACAATGCAATTACACAATTTAAAACCAGCAAAAGGTTCTACACACAAAGAAATTAGAATTGGTCGTGGTGAAGCCAGCGGTAAAGGTGGTACATCTACAAAAGGTAACAAAGGTGGTCAAAGCCGTGCCGGTTACAAAAGTAAAAAAGCTCACGAAGGCGGTCAAATGCCAATTCAACGTCGTATTCCAAAACGTGGATTTAAAAACATTAACCGTGTAGAGTACAAAGTATTAAATGTTGGTCAAATTGATCAATTAGCAGAAAAATACAGTCTTACAGAATTTAGTTTGCAAAATTTATATATCAATGGTTTAATAAGCCAGTTTGATAACATAAAAATATTGGGTAACGGCGAAATAAAAGGTAAGTATTCATTTAAAGTGAATGCTGCTAGTGAAAAAGCTAAAGCAGCTATTGAAGCTGCTGGAGGAACAGTAGAAATAGTAAAATAATTTACCGATATTTGTGTTGTCCCTGCCAATGGCGGGGCATTTTTTAGTTAAGAAAAATTAAAACATTATACATTCAGTGAAGAAGTTAATTCAAACACTTAAAAATATTTGGAGCATAGAAGAGCTACGTAAAAAAATAATTTTTACACTTTTACTTGTTTTCATTTACATAGTTGGTACACATATAGTTTTACCAGGAATGGATCCAAACATTTTAGCTGAAGAAGCTAAAAAAGGAAACAAGTCTGGCGGATTATTGGGATTACTTGATACGTTTGTAGGAGGTTCTTTCAACAGAGCTTCTATTTTTGCATTAGGTATTATGCCTTACATTTCTGCATCAATTTTTATGCAATTGGCAAGTATATTAGTACCTCAATTGGCAAAAATTAATAAAGAAGGTGAAAGTGGTAGAAAGAAAATTAATCAATGGACTCGTTATCTAACTGTTATAGTTACTGCTTTTCAAGCGGCAGCTTATATTGGTTATTTAAAAGGACCTGGAATGGCTGCTGCTATTATACCAGCTTTTGGTAATACATTATTTTGGATTTCAACAGTAATTTGCCTTACAGTAGGTACATTATTTGTAATGTGGTTAGGCGAAAAAATTACCGATAAAGGTTTAGGTAACGGTACTTCAATCATCATTATGGTAGGTATCTTGGCTCGTTTACCTCAAGCTTTTGGGCAAGAGTGGAGTGCAAGATTTACTAGAGGTGCTGGCGGTATTTTATTAATGTTGATAGAAATAGTTTTATTGTTAGCCATTATAATGGGGCTTATCTTATTAATTCAAGGTACAAGAAGAGTGCCTGTCGAATATGCTAAGCAATTGGTGGGCAATCGTCAAATAGGTGGGGCTAGAAATTTTTTACCTTTAAAAGTAAATGCTTCTGGAGTAATGCCTATCATTTTTGCACAAGCCATTTTATTTTTACCTACTTTATTTGCACCTGCAGGTGGTGGTGGTTGGGCTCAATATTTTACCGACCATACCAAGATTGGTTACATGATAATTTACACAGTAGCAGTAATTGCTTTTACCTTCCTATATACAGCATTAATATTTAACCCTAAGCAAATGGCTGAAGATTTAAAGCGTAACAATGGCTTTATTCCTGGCGTAAAACCTGGGCAACCTACAGCTGATTATATTGGAACCATTATGGATAGAATTACCTTGCCAGGTGCTATTTTGTTGGCATTTGTAGGTATTTTACCTGGTATTATACAATTGGTATTTGGCATGCAACAAAGCTTTTCTACATTCTTTGGTGGTACATCTTTATTAATTATGGTGGGTGTAATTTTAGATACATTACAACAAATAGAAACACAATTATTAATGCGTCAATACGAT
>JAGNRZ010000013.1 GCA_017988335.1 Ferruginibacter sp. | reverse complement strand
ATAATGGTAAAGGTGTTTTGGTAGGAGGAATAAGCGGCATACCACCCACAAAAGTTATTATAATTGGAGCAGGTATTGTAGGTGAATATGCTGCAAGAACAGCTTTGGCAATGGGAGACAGTGTAAAAATATTTGATAACGATATTTATAGATTAAAACGTTTGCAAAATAATATTGGCGGAAGATTATGGACTAGTGTAATTGAGCCTAAAATATTAGCTAAGCAATTAAAAACTTGCGATGTGGCAGTTGGTGCTTTAAGCGGTGATGGTGGCAGAACGCCTATTGTGGTTAGTGAAGACATGGTAAGCCAAATGAGAGCCGGCAGTGTAATAGTTGACGTTAGTATTGACCGTGGCGGTTGCTTTGAAACTAGTGATGTAACTAGCCACGAAAACCCAGTGTTTACCAAATACGATGTAATACATTATTGTGTGCCCAATATACCTAGCGGCTTTGCCCGTACTGCTAGCCAAGCTATTAGTAATGTATTAATGCCGCTAATGCTTGAAACAGGTGAAGATGGTGGAATAGAAAAAACTATTTGGCATAAAATAAATATACGTAGCGGTATTTATTTATTTAAAGGTAGCCTTACCAATTTTTACTTAAGTGAACGCTTTGATTTAAAGTTTACCGATTTGAATTTGTTGGTGGCTAGTAGGAGGTAATGTTGTCTCTTAAATTTAAAAATGTATGAAAATTTTTGGATTACTTCTTTCTGTTTTTTTTATTTCATGCTTTAGTAATGAAATTAAAGAAAAGAAAATAGAAGAAAAAAAAGTTGATAATACTTTTTTGTCAAGAGATAATTATAGTTTGAGATATCTTACTACTTGGAGAATTGATTCATCCGATATTGATTTTGATATTGATAACTATTTTACTTTCGATTCACCAGACCAATCATTTATAACCTTTTTTATTTTTAATACTTCAATTGATGCTAAAGAAAATTTAGAAGAACAAATAAATGCACATCTAAAAAGAACTTTTAAGAATGGGGCTGTAGAATATTTTTCAAAATGGGGAGTTAATTATAATGGATCGGGTGCTATTATAAAAGGGAAAGCAATGGGAATTTTTAAAAGTGAGCTTGAAATCTTTTGTTATTCTACTCCTGAAGCTTCATTTATATCAGTTTCTCAAATTAACGAATCAGATAAAGCCAAGGATAGCAGAGGAATTGAGTTAATAAAAAATACATTTAAGCTAAAATCAAAGTGATATCTACTTATACCTCCCCACTTCCAAAACCTCCTCACAAAAACTATACTCTTGCCTATCATTACTGCAAACAATTACTAGTTTATTGGTGGTATGGTTTTGTATAAGCTGATGATAAAGGGCAATACCATCTTCGTCTAAATTGGTTGTGGGTTCGTCGAGCAATAAAATGGGAGTATTGCTAAAAAAAGCTAAAGCTAGTTTTAAACGCTGTTTCATACCACTGCTATAATAGCGTATTTGCTTATTAGCGGCAGCTTGTAAATTTACTTGCTGTAAAATTTCGTTTGCAGATATGGTTAGTGGCTTAAAGGTAGAATGAAATTGTATCATTTCTAAAGCAGTCATTTCTTCTACTAATTCTAAATAAGGAGTGGCTATGGAAATGTTTTGGTAATGTTGGTCGTTGTTGATTGCTAGTTCGTCGATATTAACTTCCACACTCCCTTCGTTGTGAGTAAGTGAGCCAGCTATTACTTGTAGTAAAGTTGATTTACCTGAACCATTTGAGCCTGTAATGGCATATTTTTTTCCTACAATAAACTCATAATCAACATGACGAAAAATCCATTCTCTGTTAAAGCGTTTGCCAATATTATGCAGCCTCACCCCAACCTCCCGATTGTTTCGGGAGAACTCGATTTGGGTTTCTAATTTAGCTTGGCTCATTAATTTTTTTCTATTTTAAAAGAAGGTTTGAATTGGATGGGGTGAGTAAAGAACTAATGTACAAGAGTGCGACGCCAATGAAGATGAATAGAATTACAAATGCTTAGTTCATAAAAAAAATAGAACACAATCTTCGCTAATTCCCCCTTTAGGGGGTTAAGGGGTTTTATTCATCATCCATACTGCCCTTGGTAAATCTTTTTATTATTCCTCTGCCACTGTCTCTAATAAAAGTTACAATTTCATCTCGTTCATCGGTAGCTGGTAACTCTTCTTCAATATAATTTAAGGCTTGCGATGTGTTCATGCCTTTGTTATAAATAATTCTATAAATATCTAAAATAGCATTTATTCTATCTAATGAAAAACCACGGCGTTTCAACCCAACCGAATTTACACCTGCGTAACTTAATGGTGTACGGCCAGCTTTTATAAAAGGTGGAACATCTTTACTTACTAAAGAACCTCCAGCCACAAAAGCATGCTGCCCTATTTGCACAAACTGATGTACGGCACACATACCAGCTAAAATAGCATTATCGCCAAGGGTTACATGCCCAGCCATTTGAGTGTTGTTGCTCATTATACAATTGTTACCAATGGTACAATCATGTGCTACGTGGCTGTATGCCATTATTAAGCAGTTGTTACCAACCTTTGTGGTCCACTTATCTTTACTGCCACGGTTAATGGTTACAAACTCTCTTATGGTGGTATTGTCGCCAATTTCTACTGTGGTTTGTTCGCCATCAAACTTTAAATCTTGTGGTATAGCGGCAATTACAGCACCAGGAAAAATGCGACAGTTTTTGCCAACTCTTGCCCCTTCCATAATGGTTACATTGCTACCTATCCAAGTGCCTTCGCCAATTTCTACATTGGGGTGTATTACACTAAAAGGATCAATTTTTACATTGGTAGCCAACTTAGCATTGGGGTGTATGTATGTGTGTGGATGAATCATATTTATTTACCCTAAATCCCTAAAGGGACTTTAATTGTGTTTTGAATTATTAATATAATGAACCAAAAGCCCCTTTCCCGAAATTATCGGGACAGGTAGGGAGTTGGTGTTTAATTACGTTTTACTAACTGTGCTGTTAAATCTGCCTCTGTACAGAGTTTATTACCTACATAAACGCTGCCTCTCATTACACAAATTCCTCTGCGTATTGGTTCGGTTAATTCCATTTTTAAAATCATAGTGTCGCCGGGTACTACTTTTTGTTTAAACTTACAGTTATCTATTTTTAAAAAATAAGTATCGTATTGCCCTTCTGGCATTGCATTTATACAAAGTATGCCACCTGTTTGTGCTAAGGCTTCAATTTGTAAAACACCAGGCATTACGGGGTTACCAGGAAAATGCCCTAAAAAGAAATGCTCATTAAAGGTTACATTTTTTATACCTACAATTTGAGTATCTGTTAACTCAATTATTTTATCTACAAATAAAAATGGGTAACGGTGTGGTAACGTTTTTTCTATTTGTTCTAAGCTATAAACAGGCTTTTGGTTAGGATCGTAAATAGGAATATCCTTTGTGTGTTTATTTTTTTTGATGTACTGTTTTATTTTTTTGGCAAACTCTACATTGCTACTGTGGCCGGGGCGGTTAGCAATTATATGCCCTTTAATAGGGTAACCAATTAATGCAAGATCGCCAACCACATCTAACAACTTATGCCTTGCAGGTTCGTTGGGATAGCGTAGCTCTAAATTATTTAAATAACCTTCGCTTTTAACTTCTACTTTTTCTCTTCCAAATGCCTTAGCCAGTCTGCTCATTTCTTCTTCAGTTACAGGCTTATCTACCACTACTATTGCATTATTAATATCGCCACCTTTTACTAAGTTGTTATCTAATAGCATTTCTAACTCATGCAAAAAACAAAATGTACGGCAAGGAGCAATTTCTTTTTTAAAATCTACCATGCTTTTTAAACTAGCATGTTGTGTGCCTAAAACAGGGCTATTAAAATCTATAAGTGTTGTTATTTGATAATTGGTAGAAGGTAGGGCCGTCATATCTACCCTTTTTTGTTCGTCGTAAAAACTAATGTTGGTATCAATAGTGTACCAAGCTTTGGCAGCATCTTGCTCAACTACTCCAACTTCTTCAATAATTTCTACAAAAGGTTCACTACTACCATCAATAATAGGAATTTCAGGACCGTTTAATTCAATCAAACAATTATCTACACCCATACCCACTAAAGCTGCTAAAATATGCTCAACGGTACTTACTTTGGCTTCGCCTTGCTCCAAGGTAGTGCCACGGCTAGTATCGGTCACAAGGTCGCAATCGGCTTTAATAATGGGCATGCCAGCTAAGTCAATGCGTTGAAATTGAAAACCAAAGCCGGGGTTGGCAGGTTTAAGTGTCATATCTACATTAATGCCGGTATGTAAACCAGTACCCGAAATGCTTACTGCATTAGCTATAGTGTGTTGTTTATCAGGATTGAAGTTAGCGTCCATGCGTTTGTTTTTGTAAAGATGTGCAAAGATATTTTATTTTTGTTAACTGGCGGTGGGATGTTGTTGGGGAACTATTTATGATTATGAGCTCATTAGAACAAGTTTTTATTGACAAAAAGTAAAATTATTTTGTATGAAGATTATTTATTTGATGATATCTATTTCATTATTTATTGGATGTAGTTCAAAGCTAAATGGCGGCAAGGTGAATGACTGCAACGAAAATAGAGAATTCAAGGAGACTTTTTTTAATCATGTTGAAAACATTGAAAGAAACATTTTTGTAAGACAAGACAGTGCTTTTAAAAATTCTCTAATTTTTATATCTAGATATACTCATGTATCTCTTGAAGAAATGTTAAATTACGCTGGACTATATCCTTCTAGTGCGTTTGAAACTGATAAAAAGGGATGGATACAGTGGTATGAGGGGAATAAATGTAATTACATTAGATTTAAGTAGAGCTTAACTAATACTTCTTAGGCTCCCTACTTGTATGCCTTATACGAATTATAAATACTTCGTTAGGTGTTGTGTAATAAACAATACGGTAGTGTAGTATTTCAAAATAAAGATAGTTGCCGTCATTATTTCTTTTGTAAGGGTCTTGCCTATGTACCTTTCTGTCATCTTCTAAACCCATTACCTTATCAAGTATTGTAACTTTTACTTTTTCGGAATTTTGTACAGAGTCTTTACGAATGTATTTGATAGCAGCATTAAATTGTTTTGTAGCCAACTTTGTCCAAACAACTTTCCTCTTCTTTCTTACCATTTTTTTGACATTTTCACAACTTCTTCATGGGTATAAACATCTCCACGTTTTACTTCTTCCATTGCTTCATCTATTTCTTTGTTATACTGAGCCACACTAATTCTTTCACCTTCTTGTATATCATCTTCTAAAAGAGCATATAAGCCTTTTATCTTTTTATCGTCTGCAACCTGCATAAAATTTGATAATCTCTGACGTATTACTGCAGTCTTCATAACTATTATTATTTTAACAAATTTACATTTTTAATTATAGGTAATATGTGTTTTGACAATTTTATTACTTCCCCATCAACCCCTTCACCAACTCTTCTAATTCCTTTATTCTCTTTTCCATTTCGGGTAAGTTACGGGCTGTGGCTTGGCTACGTATAGCTTTGTTGTAATCGTATGCAGGGCTGCTAGTTACCGATTGCCCAGGTTTTAAAGATTTTCCTAAGCCGCTTTGTGCATTTATTTTAGCACCATCGCCTACGGTTAAATGGCCTGCAATACCAGCTTGGCCCCCAATCATAACATTATTGCCAATTTTGGTACTGCCGCTAATGCCCGTTTGTGCAGCAATTACAGTATTGTTGCCTACTTCTACGTTGTGGGCTATTTGTAACAGATTATCCAATTTAGCACCAGCTTTAATAATGGTGCTACCAATGGTGGCTCTATCAATACAAGTGTTGCTACCTATTTCTACATTATCTTCAATAACTACATTACCAATTTGAGGTACTTTTTTTAGGCTACCATCTGCCTGCGGAGCAAAGCCAAAACCATCGGCACCAATTACTGTGCCTGCATGTACAATTACATTTTTACCAACTACACAGTTATGATAAATTTTTACACCAGGGTGTATTATGGTATTATCAGCTATTGTAACATTATCGCCAATGTAAGCATTAGGATAAACTTTTACACCATTACTAATAATTACATTTTTACCAATATAGGCAAATGCACCTATAAAAACATTTTCGCCAATTTTTGCAGTGGCTTCTATATAAACAGGTTGTTGTACACCTGTTATTTGTTGTTGTTGTATTTGTTGGTATTTATCAAGTAAAGTTGCAAATGCACTGTAAGCATCGGGTACTTTTATAAGGGTTGCTGCAACAGGTTGTTTTATTTCCTGTGTTTCATTTACAATAATTATTGATGCTTTGGTAGAGTATAAAAAATCTTCGTATTTAGGGTTAGCCAAAAAGGCTAATTGCCCTTGCTGAGCTTCTTCAATTTTACCAAAAGAGGCAACAGCAGTATCTGCATTGCCATCTACTTTACCATTAATAATTGCTGCTATTTGTGCTGCGGTGAATTGCATATATTTTAGTTCATTGCTTATAGTTCATAGATCATAGTTCATGGTAGCTGTAATATTAAAGTATTTAGTAGCTATGAACCATGAACTATTGCCTATCATCTAGGATAGCAAATATAATATTTTGTAACCTTACCTGTTAAGTTTTCGTTTATTAAAGCATTATCCACCTCACTTATATCTTTTACATCTCCATTTTTAAACAATATATATATATGTTCGTCTTTAAAATTGTACATACTGTTACTGCTTTCGCCGCTAAACACTAGCCATTGGGCATCATCTAAAGTTAAATTAAAATTTTGTGAAACTTTTGAAATTTGTTCTTGTATGGTATTGTTTTCAAAAAGAGTAGGTTGATATTTTACTTTTAATAATTGCCTATTTAAAACACCATTGCATAAAAAAGAAAGCACTTTATCGCTATGGTTACACCATTCTTTAATGGCAGCCAATACATCGTAATCATCTATACTACAAAACTCTTGTAACGATACATTACTAATAGGTTCGTTAATAAATTTATGTAAGGCGGTACTGCTTTTAGCTTTAATGTGTTTTGCTCTTTTAATAATTTGTTTTAGCATTTGCTCAGCACACAAAACTGTTTTGTGTAAATACACTTGCCAATACATTAACCTACGGCTTACCAAAAATTTTTCAATAGAGTAAATACCTTTTTCCTCTACCATTAATTCGCCATTATGCACCACCATCATTTTAATAATTCTATCATAGCCAATACTGCCTTCTATTACTCCTGTAAAAAAACTATCTCTAGTTAAGTAGTCCATTCTATCAACATCAAGCTGACCACTTATTAATTGATGTAAAAATTTTTTATGATAGTTGTTGGTAAAAATATCTAAAGCCAATTGCAGTTTACCATTAAATTGTTGGTTAAGTTCCTTAATAATGAGTAAAGAAATTTCTTCATGATGCATGCCCTCAATTAAAGTGTGTTCTAAAGCATGACTAAATGGACCATGACCTACATCATGCAACAGAATAGCAATTTTAGCGGCTTGCTGTTCTTCAAAAGTAATTTCAACACCCTTTCTACTCAATTCGGTTAGTGCTAAACCCATTAAATGATAAGCCCCTAAAGAGTGATGTAAACGGCTATGCACTGCTCCTGGGTACACTACATTAGCCATTGCCATTTGATTAATGCGGCGTAAGCGTTGATAAAATGGATGAGCAATTATCTGATTAATTAATTCATCATCTATTGTAATAAAGCCGTAAACAGGGTCGTTAATTATTTTTCTAAAAGGCATAACCGTACTTAGTTTGAAATTTACCGTTTTGTTAAAAGATACACAAAGCTAAATAAAGCTGATTATGTATGGTATAAAAAATTAAATTTGTAGAGTAAGTTCATAGTACATAGATGGTAGTTCATGGTTATACATGGTAATACATCTTTTATTATGAACAATGAACCATTAACAATGAGCCAAATGAGTACAGCCAAAATACTTTGGGTAGATGATGAGATAGATAGCCTAAACTCTCAAATAATGTTTTTAGAAAACAAAGGCTATGAAGTTACAACAAAATCTAACGGATACGATGCCGTAGAGTTTGTAAAAGAAAACGCAGTAGATGTGGTGTTGCTTGACGAAAGTATGCCTGGCATTACAGGCTTGCAAACTTTGCAGCAAATAAAAGAAATTAACAGCTCCTTGCCTATTGTAATGATTACTAAAAACGAGGCGGAAAATATAATGGACGAAGCCATTGGCAGCCAAATAAGTGATTATTTGATTAAGCCGGTAAATCCTAATCAGGTATTACTAAGTTTAAAAAAGATAATTGATAATAAACGTTTGGTGGCCGAAAAAACAACATCAAGCTATCAGCAGCAATTTACCAGTTTGTTTGGGGCATTAAATAGCAATCCTAATTACAATGAGTGGATGGAAATTTATAAAAAACTAGTGTATTGGGAGTTGGAAATGAAAAAAAGCGATAGCCCCGAAATGCAAGAGGTTTTTAATTCGCAAAAGCAAGAAGCCAATACAGATTTTTTTAAATTTATTAGTAAAAATTATGCAAACTGGGTAAACCCTAAAAATACAGATGCCCCTATAATGAGTAATACTTTGATGAAGTATAAAGTATTTCCTCACTTAGAAAAAGGCACACCACTTTTTTTTGTACTGATTGATAATTTGCGTTTTGACCAATGGAAAACCATACAACCCATTTTTGCAGAAAGTTTTAGAATACACGAGGAAGAAACTTTTTATGCCATTTTACCTACTGCTACACAATATGCCCGTAATGCAATATTTGCAGGCATGATGCCCATTGATATTGAAAAGCAATTTCCGGTGCAATGGAAGAATGATGATGAAGAAGGGGGTAAAAATTTATATGAAGAAGAATTTTTTAAGGCACAATTAAAACGCTTGGGTAAAGGCGATTTAAAATATTCATACACAAAAATTACCAATAATAATGATGGACAAAAGCTGGTAGACAATATGCACAATATGATGCAAAACGACATTAATATTATTGTTTACAATTTTGTGGATATGCTAAGCCATGCTAGAACCGAAATGGAAGTGTTGAAAGAATTAGCTGGCGATGAGGTAAGCTATAGAAGTATAACGCAAAGTTGGTTTGAGCATTCTCCTTTGCACCAAGCACTTAAAAAAATTGCCGATAAAAAAATTAATTTAATTGTGGCTACCGACCATGGTAGTGTAAGAGTAAAAAACCCTGCAAAAGTTATTGGCGACAAACAAACCACCGCTAACTTACGCTACAAGCATGGCAGAAATTTAAACTATGAAGCCAAAGAGGTGCTAGCTTTTAGAGACCCAAGAGAGGCAGGGCTACCATCGCCAAATGTAAATAGCAGTTTTATTTTTGCTAAAGGCGATTTGTATTTATGCTACCCCAACAATTATAATCATTTTGTAAATTATTACCGAAACACTTTCCAGCATGGCGGTATAAGTTTGGAAGAAATGATTGTGCCAGTGATAAGAATGAGCAATAAATAGTGAATGGTGAGTAGTGATTAGTGAGTAATCAAATTAACTTATTAACGGTTGTTGACAATTTTATTTTTTAAAGCGTTTTGTTTGTAGGAAGTTGCAGTTAAATTAAAAAGTTGAAAAAGCCCCTTTAGGGGTTTGGGGTATGAAATACACACAAAGCATATTAGACAAAATAGAAAAAATTGCAGAAGAAGCTGGTTATGTAATTCGTTACGAAAGAGGAAATTTTCAAAGCGGCTACTGCATATTGCAAGCCAAAAAAGTAATTGTACTAAATAAGTTTTTTCAAACCGAAGGCAGAATAAATACATTAATAGATTTAATGCCTCAATTAGATATTAATTTTGACGCATTAACTCTAGAGAGCCAAAAAATGTACGATGAGGTTATGACAGTAAAGGCTTAACAATTCTTTCTCTGCGGTGAATTCCTTAATTTGCATTACACATGCAATTTCCTAATTTAAAAATAACATTCCTTGGTACAGGCACAAGCAGTGGTGTGCCTATGATTGGTTGTAATTGCGTAGTTTGCAAATCAACAAATAAAAAAGATAACCGCTTACGAAGTAGTATTTTAGTGGAAAGCAATACCACAAAATTTGTAATTGATACCACCCCCGATTTTCGTTATCAAATGCTAAGGGCAAATGTGCAACAGTTAGATGCAGTTTTATTTACCCATCCACATAAAGACCATATTGCTGGGCTTGATGATGTAAGAGCATTTAATTTTTTTACCCAAAAGCCAATGGAGCTATATGCAAACTCTTTAACAGAGGAGGCAATAAAAAGAGAATTTGCTTATGCTTTTTCTGATAAAAAATATCCGGGCTTACCTAATTTAAATATTAACACAATAGACGACCAACCATTTTATATAGGTGATATTTTTATACAACCTATTTTAGTTTGGCATATAAAAATGCCTGTGCTTGGTTTTAGAATGGGTGATTTTACCTACATAACCGATGCTAATAAAATTGATGAGGACGAATTGCAAAAAATTGTGGGTTCAAAAATTTTAGTGCTAAATGCGTTGCGTAAAGAAAAACATATATCGCATTTTAATTTAGAAGAAGCCATTGCACTTGCACAACAATTACAAATACCGCAAACATATTTTACTCACTTAAGCCATCAAATGGGTTTGCATACTGAAGTAAGTGAAGAATTACCGCAAGGGATTAATTTGGCATGGGATGGGTTGGAGTTGGAAATTTAAATAATCCAATTTAAATAATTTTCTTTATTAAGTACAGTGAAAGAGCATTTAGGATAAGCATTCGCAAAAGCGATAGGCATTTTTACTTTTTTATTATTCCATTTAATTTCAAATGCAGTAAGATTATCGTTTAGTTCTTCTATATAGTCAATTTCTTGCATATCGTATGTACGCCAAAAAAATGAATTTGCAAAATTGTTGTTGTAGGCATTTGCTTTTTTTCGTTCGGTTATTAAGTAATTTTCCCAAAGTTGGCCAACATCTTGCCGTATTGGAATAGTACTGAAATTGTTGATGATAGCATTGCGTATGCCATTGTCAAAAAAATACCATTTTTTACTTTTACTAACCTCTTTTCGTAAGTTTTTACTATATCCAGTTAATGGAAAAATAACAAATACTTTTTCTAGTAAGTCTAAATACCTTGCTACTGTGTTTTTGCTTATTCCAAGTGTGGTTCCAAGTTCAGTTTCCGATACCTCATTGCCTACCTGATAAGCAATAAGCTCCAAAAGTTTTTTTAATATAGCAGCGTTTTTAATATTTTCAAACTCTAAAATATCTTTCAACAAATATGTGTTTACCAATTCTTTTAAATAACGTTGCTTTTGTTGTATAGGTTCATACATCAACAACTCTGGGTAACTACCATAAATTAAACGGCTTTCTAAATTTTGTGTTGTTTGTAAACTATTTTCTTTTAATGATATTTCTTGTTGTGCAATGGCAAATAAATGTTGTGTAATACTTCTGCCTACTAATGGATAACCGCTTTGTGCTAAATCGAATGCTGAAGAACCTGTAATAATTATATGTAGCGGTTTTATCTCATCAATCATTAATTTTACAACCAATCCAATGTTAGGGATATGCTGTGCTTCATCAATAATTAATAAAGTTGTAAATTGTAATAATAATTTATAACTAGTAATACTTCTATTTTCTAGTAATTTTTTTGTGTCGCTATCTTCAGCATTTAACCAAAGTTTTGGCTTAGTGTAGCTTTCAAAAATTTTGTTTAATAAAGATGTTTTGCCTACCCTTCTTGCCCCTAACAAAATCGTTACTTTTTGTGTAGCAAGTGTTTTTATTATTTCCTTTTCAAGTAATCTTTCAAACATTTATATTAAAATAGTCATTTGACTGACCAAATATACATTAAATTGGCTAATGGGTGAATAAAAATAACATTTTTTTAAAAATAAAGCCTTGGTAGAAAAAACTAATGGATTTGTATGCTGTAGTAAATGGCATTTCGCTACAGAGAATTTGCTTAGGCATGGGATAGGTTAGTAATAGAAATTTAGTATTTTAGAGTTACAATTAACCCTAAAAATTGTACCATTGAAAAATTTTATTAAATCCTACTTTGATTTTTCAAAACAAGAAAGGCGTGGAATTTTAACGCTTTTCTTACTAATTATTGCGGTTTCTTTTCTACCTAAAGTATTTCCTTATTTTATTAAACCTAAAGTGCAAAATACAGATGCATTTGAAAAAGACATTGCTAGGCTTGTACTAAAGCAACAAGATAGTAGCCGTAATTTTTATTCTAATAATTATGATGATGACAATAATTTTCAAAACTACCATCAACCCAACTATAAAAACTATGTAATTAAAGGAGAGCTTTTTTATTTTGACCCTAACACTATTTCTGCCGCTGAATGGAAAAGGCTTGGTGTAAGAGATAAAACTATTGCCACTATTCAAAATTATTTAAGCAAAGGCGGTAAGTTTTATAAGCCAGAAGATATTACAAAAATTTGGGGCTTTTTTCCAAATGAGGTAGATAGATTACTGCCTTATGTACAAATTGTGCCAAATGGAAATTATAAAACAAACAACTACTACAATAATTACGAAAACAAAACCTACGATAAACCAAAATATACGCCTAAAATTGTTGATATAAATATGGCAGATACATCTGCCTATATTGAATTGCCAGGCATTGGTAGTAAATTAGCTAACAGAATTGTAAACTATAGAGATAAGTTAGGGGGCTTTTATAAAGTAGAACAAATTAAAGAAACCTTTGGATTGGCTGATAGCACTTTTCAAAAAATAAAAGATAGATTGGTATTGAACACCAAAGCTGTTACACAAATTAATATTAACACTGCTACTATTGAAGAACTTAAAGTACATCCTTACCTTAAACAAAACTTAGCCAAAGTAATATTAAATTATAGAACACAACATGGTAACTATCAATCTATAAATGATTTAAAAAAGATAATGATAATTGATGAGGAAGTGTTTGCAAAAATTTCTCCTTATTTAACCACTCAATAAAATTGGCGTACTTGACTTATTGAACTATAAGTGTAATAAACAGCACAATGTTAAAATTTAGTGGTTAAATTCGCCATTCAAAAATTCACCATTCAAAATTCAAAATCAAGTATCTTTGCAACGAAAAAAAGCGATTGCATTTTATGAATTTTCAACAAAACGAGTTGACTACACAAGTAGCTCAAACAGCTAGAGATTTTGCCCTTCAATATATTAAACCACATTTGATGGAGTGGGATGAAAGCCAAGAATTTCCACTACATATTTTTAAAGAATTAGGTAAGCTAGGTTTAATGGGTATTTTAGTGCCAGAAGAATATGGAGGCAGCGGCTTAAGTTATTTTGAATACAGTGTGGCCATACAAGAAGTAGCAAAAGTATGTGGTAGTATTGGGTTATCGTTAGCAGCACACAATAGCTTATGTACAGGGCATATACTTACTTTTGGTAACGAAGATCAAAAGAAAAAATACTTGCCAAAGCTAGCTACTGCAGAGCATATTGGTGCTTGGGGTTTAACAGAAGCTAATACAGGTAGCGATGCAGGCAATATGAAAACAACGGCTGTAAAAGATGGCAATAATTGGATTATTAATGGTACAAAAAATTGGATTACCCATGGTAAAACAGGCGATATTGCTGTGGTAATTTGCCGTACAGGTGAGCCACGTACAAAAGATAATGCAACAGCCTTTATTGTAGAAAGAGGAACACCCGGTTTTAGTGGAGGTAAAAAAGAAAATAAACTAGGTATGAGAGCTAGCGAAACCGCCGAAATGATTTTTGATAATTGCAGAATACCCGATGCTAATAGAATGGGTGAAATTGGTAGCGGTTTTAAACAAAGTATGAAGGTATTAGATGGAGGAAGAATTTCTATTGCAGCATTAAGCCTTGGAATTGCAAAAGGTGCTTACGAAGCTAGTAAGCAATATGCAAAAGAACGTTATCAGTTTGATCAACCCATAGCAAACTTTCAAGGTATAAGTTTTAAATTGGCAGATATGGCAACAAAAATTGAATGTGCCGAGTTATTAATTAACCAAGCCTGCGATTTAAAAATGAAAGGCTTGCCTATGACTAAAGAAGCTGCTATGGCAAAATATTATGCCAGTGAAGTATCGGTAGAGGTAAGTACAGATGCAGTACAAATTTTTGGCGGCTATGGCTACACCAAAGATTTTCCAGTAGAAAAATTTTATAGAGATAGTAAACTTTGCACCATTGGTGAAGGTACTAGCGAAATACAAAAGCTGGTGATTAGTAGAGAGGTGTTGAAGTAATTAATAATTATTTATACTCTTTGCCTAAAGTTTTGAATAAAAAAGATTGGCAAAATTGTGGTAAGTTTAATTTCAAAAAAGTATGCCTTACATATTAAGATGTAAAAAACCCCAGAGACAAACATTCTTGGGGCCTTACTTTTGAAGTAGCTTAATTGTTACTCTACCTCAAAACTAATTTTTACATTAACCCTAAACTCAGTAATAGTACCTTTTTTATCTACGTTTGCACTCATATTGTTTACATTAACGCTACGAATGTTACGCAATGATTTTGCTGCATGCTTTACTGCATTTTGAGTAGCATCTTCCCAACTCTTTTTTGAGTTAGCTAAAATTTCGATTACTTTTAAAATAGCCATAGTTGTAATTTTTGTAAAAGTTACTAATTATTATTGAAATACACTATCGGCTACGCCTTTATTTATTATGTAAGATTTAAAGCTAAGTTGTATTGTTCCTTTTTTAGGTTTTGTTTTGTCGGCAGCTTTTGTTTTGTCGGCCCCATCATCAAAGTCAAATGTTACACCTTTAGGTAATTTATAGTCTTTGGTATTGAAACTAAATGTTATTTTATCTGCCAATCCATAGGAAATGTACTTTCCATAGCTCATTTCTAATTCGTAAGTGCCATTATCTTTTGTAGTAGTTTTAGCTTTTTTAATTACTAAGTTAGTTTCATCAATATATAAAGTGCTTAATACAATATCAGCGTTATCATCTTCTGGCAAAAGTTTTACAACCCTTACCGAAATACCTGTAAGCTTTTCAACGCCAGCATCTAAAACTGTATATTTTCCATTACTTAATACACTGGCCATATTCATATTTACGGCTCCTTTTGGTACAAATGAAATGCCTTTTTCGTTTTTAATTTTTAATTTATTTATTTTTTTGTAATACACTTTTACATTAGCCTGTGGTACTTTTAAAAAACTAATATTTGTTTTCATTTCTCCATCTGCTATATAATCATTAACTAACTCAATTTTTGCTTTTACTTTTTGCACCAAGCTATTTACATCTTGTGCCAACACAAAAAATGGACAATACACAAGTAACAACAAAATAATTTTCTTCATAACTTTCTTTTTATGTTAAAATATCTTTTTTACGAAATATATAAATAGAAAGGGTAACTAAGCCCACAATGTAGGCTAATAAAGCTCCTATACTTTTTACAATTGCAGGTACATATTCAATTGAACCTTTTATAGTTTCGCCATCTGCATTTGATTTTATATAAAAGAACCCTTTCCACCCCAGCATATATGTTGTAAATAAATAAGGCTTAATATATTTTTGATAAATGGGTATTTCCATTTCACTTACCAAAGTAAAAACAATAATAATACCCACTGTAGCCACAATTGGGCCAATTGAATTTTTGGATAACACAGAAAGCAACAATGCAATTGCTGCCACCACTAACATGGCAATAAAGGCAAAACCAAAGGCATAAAAATATCGCCACAAAATATCATTTGCCTCAATAAGCTGTATACCATTTTGCTTGGCAACAACTAAATCGTTTACCCCAAATACGGCAATACTTATAACTAATGAAATAATTGCAATCCATAACAATAAGGCAAAAACGTAAATTGCACTAGCAAAAAATTTAGCTAAAATAATTTGTGTTCTACTTATGGGTTTAGCAGCTAGTAGCCTAAGTGTACCCATACTTGCTTCGCCAGAAACTACATCACCAGCTACTAATGCTACTAATATTGGCACATGTACTAATAATAGATTTAGCACAAAAAAGCAAACTGCATAACCATTAATTAGTTTGTCGTACTCCATATCCATTGTTTCATCAAGCCCTGCTAACATAAACTTCATCCAATCTTTACCATTTGCTAATAGCCCTATTTGTATTAAAAAAATAAATGCAGCTATTATGGCAAAAGCTAAATATGTACGAGGCTTCTTGAATATTTTAAACAACTCAATTTGCAGCAAATTCCACATGGGTAGTATTGTTGGTTAAGGATAAAAAATAATTTTCTAAAGCATGCATTGGAGATATAGAAAGTATAGCCACATTTTTGCTAACCAACTCGTTTACTAATTGAGGTACTTCGTTTTTAGGCATTATTAATTGCAATTTTGAAACATCTGCTTGTATTGCACTACCCCATTTAGTTTGCTGTAATTGTTGCCTTGCAAAAATATCATCGGTAGTTTGTAATTGTATTAAAGCTTTGCTTGGGTCAAGCAATTCGGCAACAGCACCTTCTACAATTTTTTTGCCCTTATGTATTATTATCATTCTATTGGCTACTAACTCTATTTCGCTAAGTAAGTGTGAGCTTACTACAACTGTTTTATTACTATCTCTACTTAAACTCAAAATTAAGTTTCGTATATCGGTTATCCCTTGAGGGTCTAGCCCATTGGTAGGTTCATCTAAAATAATTAAATCTGGATTATGCACTAATGCCACTGCTATGCCTAAGCGTTGTTTCATGCCTTGGCTGTAGGTTTCTACTTTATCTTTTGCCCTTTGTGCTAAGCCAACTACTTCAAGCTGATTCATCAATAATTGCTTGGTAACTTTTATACCACTCATTTTGGCAAATATGGAAAGATTATCGTAGGCTGATAAATACTTATATAAATCGGGTTTTTCAATAACTGCACCTACTTGTTGTAAAATTTGTTTACGATGAGTAGTAATATTTTTATCGAAGATGGAAATAGAACCGCTAGTAGGTTTTATTAGGGTTAGCAGCATTCGAATGGTGGTGCTTTTACCAGCACCATTTTGCCCTAAAAAACCGTACACATCGCCTTTGTTAACAGTAAAAGATAAATTATTTACAGCTGTAAAATCATTAAATTTTTTGGAAAGATTATCTACCTTAATTGCAAATGACATGAAGATTAAATATGTGCAAAGGTATAACGTAATATTGATAAAATTGTTTGAAACCTCACCCCAACCCCTCTCCTAAAGGAGAGGGAACTGGAAGATAAGATTTTGCCATAGATGCTTGAATACGCTCAGTATGAAAGATTACACAAATGAGCTATTGCCCATTTGGCGCCATGTAAGATTGTAATGCTTTTACATACAATTCAAAGGCTTCAATACCTTTTGGAGTTACTTTACAAATAGTTTGCGGATAGTTGTCTTTAAATTGCTTTTGCACTTCTATATAGCCTACATCTTTTAACTTATTTATTTGCACACTTAAATTACCTGCGGTAGAGTTTGTTTTTTCTTTTAAAAACGTAAACTCTGCCTCCCTAACACTAATAAGCAAGCTCATTACTGCTAAACGTAATTGTGAGTGTAATATGGGATCAAGTTCTTTAAACATTAGCTGCTTTAAGTTTTCGGTATTTATAGTTTAGCAACAACCCTGGTATTAACCAAGCTGCAATTGCACTTGCCGCCATAAATAAAAATGGATATGGATAGTCAACAAATACACTGCTTATTGAAAAAAGCCAACATAAAATACCACCAATAATCATTGATTTTACTTTGCAAACCCAACCCGTTATTATTGTTGGAATACCGTAGATAAGCATATAAACAGAGGAATGAATATTCAATTTCCCCAAGTTTTCTATCATGCTTATTACCATCATAGAAAAGCCAAAGGTTGTCCAAACGGCTCCAGATATTACATCGTTATGCGTAACATATTTTTTCTGTTTTCTTTCTCTTACACTTATAACAATTTGAGGTATTACTGCAACCAGTGTAAGTAACCAAATGGCAAACCATTGTGGATGTTTGTGCAATTGGGCAAAGTAACTAACAATAGAACATATTGTTACAACACACCCCCAAAGTATTGGACCTACACCTGTATCATGATAGCTTGTTTTTACTTTTTTTATCATGCTTTCAATTACTTGTAAGCTTTCCTGCGGCGAAAAATTTTCTTGATTCATATTTGCAGTTTAAATTACGACGTTCAACTTTTTTAAAAAAGTTGAACCTTAAAATATTTTTTTATTTGCATTCTTTCAATAATCCTTCGGTGTATTCCTTTCCCCAATTAGGATGAATTTCACTTGCTGGTTTAAATATAGCAAATTTATCTACTGCGGTTTGCAATTCTGGCTTGGCAGTTTTGCATCCACCACCAAACTGCTCCGGCGTATTTTTTAAATTTTGCCCTTTTAATATAAATGGTCTTGGATTAGTTGGGTCTTGTTGCATAGCTTTTTCCATATTTTCAGCACTAATTGGTCCATACTCTTGCCATCTAGTCATAGGGTCAACTATCATGTGACAAGTAGCAATCATACTTTTAATGCAACTTATTTCACTGTTGTTAGGCATTAATGAGTCGGCTACATTTATTAATGCAGTTGCCTTATCTGCTATATCATCTGTTTTACTTTTATCTTGTTCGATAAAACCATAGTTTACCTGACAATATGCAGCATAGTAATAAGCTAGCCATTGATTTTTTTCGGCTAAGGCAATGCGTTCAAACTTATTGGCAAGTGTTACAAAATTTGCCGGGTTTCCAAAGGCTCCATTGATTTCTGCAATACTGCTTTTCATGGTAGCAGTATATTTTTCGCTTTGTGCATTTGTAGTTAAAGCTGTAGCAAATAAAATTGCTGAGAAGATTAATTTTTTCATGATTATTATTTTTACTTAGATTATTTATTTTGATTTTTTAATTTTTCATACTCTTGTTCTACCGAATTTGATTTTGGTGTAACATAAGCATCCATGTAATGAAATGCAAGCCCAATACCCCAACCTAATGCAGGCCATACTGGCCAAGGCAACCCCCATTGTCCATTAAATACTCTTGTAATGCCTCCACTTAAAAACCATATTGCCCAAAAAAATGCATTCATTATTATATAACTCATTAAATGCTTTTTAAAAGATGCTCTTTTTTGAGCTATCTCCCAAAGTATAGGATCTTTTCCTTCTGGTGCTGGTGAATAATTTGCCATAGTTGTATGTTTTAATTTTTATAAATTATTATTAATAGCATCTTGTGTTCTATCTATTCCAAAGCTTAAAAACAAACCTATAAATGCAAAGCGTTTGCTAGGGTTGGTTATAGCTTCTTTTCTACTACCATCATTACTAAAATTGTAATTAAAAATTTGCTGTTGCCCTAATACATTATTAATACCCAACACCCATACGGCAAATGTTTTTTTATTCGTTTTTCCTAAGTTGGGCAAATAGTTTACACTAAAGCTCATGCTATTGTAATTAATTGTTTTACCCTCATTTGTAATTTCGTATTTGCTTAGTGCATTGTTATAGGCAATTCTGTAATATGGCCTACCAGTAGCAAAATTGTAACTTAAGTTAAAACCTGTTTTCCATGGTAACACAAAACGCTTAAATACAAATGCAGCAGTATGGTTTGCGACAAATGATGGCTGTATTGCTTTTGGAAAATTTAAAAAATCTCTTTTAGTATCTAAATAAGAATAAGAAATCCAGTAGTCAACATTTTTCAATGTTTTTTTATCTCTCCAAAATAGTTCAAACCCTTTAGCATCGCCAAAGCCATTATTGTTAGCGGCTACTTCTCTGCCATTGCTATTAAAGCCTGTTTTAAAAAGATTGTCATACTTTTTAAAAAACACTTCTGTTCTAAAAGTATAGTTTTTAGTAAGCTTTGCATATTGCAAAATATAGTGAATGGCTTTAGCATAGTCTATACTTGCAATATTAGGCAACAACTTTCTTTCGGGGTTTTGATAAAAAATTCCGTAGGCAAATGATGCCTGACTATTATCTTTAAATTTATATGCTACTGATAAACGTGGAGCAATGTTCCATTTATCGATTATTTGAGAGTGTTCTACCCTTGTACCAGCTTTTAGGGCTAAATCGTTAGTAATATAAATATCTGTTTCTGCAAAAACAGCTTTTAAATTATCGGTAACCGTTTCTGTAAATTTTTGACCTGTATAAAGTGTAAATGTTGTTTTTTCTTTACTATAAAAATAATCTGTACCAAATCGTAAAGCACTAATGCCTTTTAACTTTTTTTCTAACACCAATCTTGCCTGTGCAAATTGTGATTGATTGATGACATCAAAATTTTTGAAAGCATAAAATTGTGGAGTAGTTATTATTTCTTTTTGATTATTGGTATTTTGTAACTCATTTTGTATATCATCTTTATTTGTACCTAAACTAATACCAGTACTTATTTTCCATCTTTTGCCTAATCTTTCTTTCCATGTTAAGTTATTATAGGTATTAATGTTATGATTACTAAATGTATTTTTAAAAGAAGTAGAATCAATATCTGGCATTCTAAAACCCACTCTACTATCTCCCATATAACCAAAGTACTTGATAAATCCACCTTTAGTTTTTATTCTAAAGTTAGCATCGCTTTCAAATACTTTTGGAACAGTAAAATAATCTTGCTTTTGTTTATTTACAGCAAACGCTAATCCTAGGTGAGTATAGTTTGCAGAAATACCCCAAGATGATTTTTTATCTTTTGCCAGCTTTTGAATGCCTCCGCCAACGCCAACTACACTTATGCCAACATCGGCTTGTGTACGTTCTGGCAAATCAACACTTTCTAAAATTAATGCCGATGATAAGGCTTGTCCGTACAATGCACTATATCCGCCTGTACTAAAAATAGTGCCTTTAAAAAGAAAAGGATTAAATCTACCTCTTGTAGCTATACCTGGTGTACTAGCGTAGAAAAAATTGTTTACCAAATTGCCATCTATATATATTTTACTTTCGGTTGCAGTACCACCACGTACAAACAAACCTTCGCTTTCGCCAACTTGCTGTGTACCGGGTAAACTTTTAAATGCTTCGGTAACATCGCCATTTGCACTTGCAGTAGTTACAATATCCAATGCTGTTAAAACTGCACCTTTATTTTTATCGCTTGCTTCAAAACTACCTGCCGATATTACTACAGCTTGCATTTCAGTAATTTCTGGCTTTAAATTAAAATTTTTAACAATATCTACATTGGCAATATCAAGCATGTCTTCAAATACCTTAAAATTGGTTTTTGTGGCTTGCAAGAGCTTTCTGCCGGTTTCGGTGGTGGTAAAACTATACTTACCTAATGAGTCGGTTATTGCACCATCATAGCTGTCTTTAATAGCAATATTTACTCCAGATATACCTTTTCCCCTGCTATCTTTTACCTCTCCCGAAATTGTTACCTGTGCTTGCACTGAGCAGGCAACCCCTATAAATAATATCATTAATAGTTTTTTCATCCCTTATCAATTTCAATACAAACATAAAGTAGTTTATTTTATAAACCAAATTATTTTTATGTAAAAAATTTTTTTTATAGCTAAAAAGCATTGATTTATGTATTAAAAATAATATTATAAATGATTGATTTTCAAAATATTGAATATCTATTTTTACATATCCTACTAACAGGTAGCCTACTCGAAAACTTATTAACATTGACTAAAATTTATTTTTTTATGTGGGGTAAAATTGTACTTTAGCAATAGAATTTAATGGGTTAGTAAGTAACAAGGGCTATCAGAAATGATAGTCCTTTTACTTTTTAGTCGCCACAGATACTTCGACAAACTCAGTACACAAATTATCACAGATTGATTTAATCCCTTACTATCATTACCTTCAATTCAAAAATCTAGAAATCGTAAATCAAAAAATTAAATGAGTAAAACTAAATCAGCTTTTTTTTGTCAGAGTTGTGGATACGAAAGTGCAAAGTGGGCTGGCAAATGTCCGAGTTGTAATCAATGGAATACATTTGTTGAAGAAGTAATTGTAAAAGGCACAGATAAAAAAGTAGATGAATGGAAAGACTTTGGTGATAAATCAAAACAAAAAACAATTGCGATAACCGATGTAAGTAGTGCAGAAGAAAAAAGAATAATTAGTAAAGATGATGAATTAAATAGAGTGTTAGGTGGTGGCATTGTTTTAGGCAGTATAGTTTTAGTAGCTGGTGAACCAGGTATTGGAAAGAGTACATTGTTTTTACAAAATGGTTTACAATTAACTGATATTACTACATTATATATAAGTGGTGAAGAAAGTGAGCAACAAATAAAAATGAGAGCAGATAGAATTGGTACTACCAATGAAAATTTTTATTTACTTACTGAAACCAATACACAAACTATTTTTCAAGAAATAAAAAAACTGCGACCACAATTAGTAATTGTAGATAGTATTCAAACCTTACAATCACCTTTTGTTGAAAGTGGCCCTGGCAGCATTAGCCAAATAAGAGAGTGTGCCGCAGAGTTACAACGCTTTGCAAAAGAAACCAATACTCCTGTATTTTTAATTGGTCATATAACTAAAGATGGCAACATTGCTGGACCAAAAATTTTGGAGCACATGGTAGATACGGTGCTTCAGTTTGAAGGCGATCGAAATTATGCTTACCGTATTTTACGTACACTTAAAAACAGGTTTGGTAGCACCGCCGAGTTAGGTATTTACGAAATGACGAGTACTGGCATGAGAGTAGTAAGCAATCCTAGTGAACTTTTAATTTCTCAAAAAGAAGAACAGCTAAGTGGAATTGCCATTGCCGCTACTATTGAAGGGCAAAGGCCATTGCTAATTGAAGGGCAAGCACTAGTTACTCAAAGTGTATATGGCACACCACAACGTACAGTTACTGGGTTCGATTTACGCCGCTTACAATTATTATTAGCCGTGTTAGAAAAACGTGGCGGTTTTCATTTTGGTATTAAAGATGTATTTGTAAATATTGCTGGTGGTTTAAAAGTTGAAGACCCTTCATTAGACTTAGCCATTGTTACAGCATTATTAAGTAGTTATGAAGATGTAGCTGTAAATCCTAAATATTGCTTTGCTGGCGAAGTTGGTTTAAGCGGAGAAATAAGAGCTGTAAACAGAATAGAACAACGCATTGCCGAAGCAGAAAAATTAGGTTTTGAAAAAATTATTGTAAGTAAATACAATATTAAATCTTTAGCTAATCAAAAATTTGGAATTGAAGTGGTGCCATTGGCAAAGGTGGAAGAGTTGTATCAATATTTGTTTTAAAAAAGATTCGTCCTCGTCTCCCGACGAGGACGGTTTGGTTGTGAGACTTTGTCTCACTATATAAATTAATTATTTTTATTTTTACACATGCAAGCCCTTAAAAAAATACTCAGCTCTACCCTACATCTTTTTTACCCACACTTATGCAATGGCTGTGGTACAGATGTACTGAGTAATGATAATTTATTATGCTTTGAATGTTTTAACAGTTTACCTCATACACAATATGCACAGTATGCAAACAACCCCATTGAAAAAATATTTTGGGGCAGAATACCTATAACTGCCGCTTTTGCCCAATTCTATTTTGATAAAGAATCGTTGATACAGCATTTAATACACCAACTAAAATATAAAAACAATACTGCCATTGGTATTTATTTAGGAGAAATGATAGGCAACACTATTAACAATGCTAACCGTTTTGAGAAAATAGATGCTCTTGTGCCTCTGCCACTTTATCCCGATAAAGAAAGAAAAAGAGGCTATAATCAAGCCAAAATTATTTGTGATGGCATTAGCAATATTACAAACATACCTGTGCTTAACAACGTAGTTATTCGTCAGCGATTTACCGAAACACAAACTCGTAAACACCGTACCGAACGTTGGCAAAATGTTGCCGAAAGTTTTGCTATAAAAAATACAACAGCATTGGAGGGCAAGCATATTTTATTGATAGATGATGTAATTACCACCGGGGCTACTTTAGAAGCTTGTGGTACAACCATTTTGCAAATACCCAATACCAAATTAAGTATTGCAACTTTAGCATTAGCAAGTAAATAGTTTTAAGTAAATTTGATTAATGAAAAATGTATTTGTTTATAGCCTTTTGCTTATAGCCTATTGTTGCATGCAAACATCTTGCAAAAAAGATAGCTTTATTACCAGTAATGAAGCTAGGGTAAACATAACAGTAGATAGCTTAAAATACGACACCGTTTTTACCACCACTGGCTCTATCACCAAATCATTTAAAATAATAAACGAAAACAATCAAAAGCTTTTACTTAATAAAGTAAAATTAATGGGTGGTGCCACTTCTGCTTATAAAATTAATGTAGATGGTACACCAACTATTGAAGCTAATAATATAGAAGTAGCCGCTAACGATAGCATTTATGTATTTGTATCTGTAACCATAAACCCTACCGCAACTAATTTACCTTTTATTGTAAGCGATAGCATACAAGTAAATTACAATGGTAATAATAGATATGTGCAGTTACAAGCTTTTGGGCAAAATGCAATTTTCCTACGCAATCAAACTATTAATAGCAATACCATTTGGAGTAATACAAAACCATATGTTATTTTAGATGGATTAAAAATTGCGACTAACACCACTCTTACCATACCACAAGGCACAAAAATATATTGCCATGCCAATGCTCCTATTTTGGTAGATGGTACATTACTTGTAAATGGCACAAAAGATAATGAAGTAGTATTTGCTGGCGATAGGCTTGATGAAAACTATAAAGACTTACCTGCCAGTTGGCCTGGTATTTATTTTAGAGAATTTAGCAAAGACAATGTGCTGCAATTTGCAATTGTAAAAAATGCTTACCAAGCTGTAGTAGCAGAGCAACCTAGTGTAAATGCTAATCCTAAATTAATATTGCAACAATGTATAATAGACAATTCGTATAAAGAAGGGTTACTTTGTGTAAACACCAATGTACAAGCCAATAATTGCCTAATTAGCAATTGTGGCAACAATGTATTTATTAGCTATGGGGGTAATTATACTTTTACTAATAATACAGTGGCCACTTTTAGCAATAAATATATCACTCATAAAAACGAAGTGCTTGGCATTGCTAATTTTATTAATGCTTCTAGTGGCATACTCACCGCCAATCTTAATGCCGTTTTTCGTAATAATATTTTTTGGGGAGATAATGGCTTTGTAGATAATGAAGTAGTTACTGTAAAACAAGGCTCTACTACTTTTAATGTATTGTTTGAAAACAATTTGTATAGAAACTTAACAGCCCCTGCAAATGCTACTTTAACAAACAACATTACTAATCAAAACCCACAATTTGATAGTGTAGATGTGGGCAAGCATATTTTTAATTTTAGAATTACTAAAGATGTAGCAGCACCGGGCATTAATAAAGGGCAAGCAGTTTTATTTTTAAAAGATTTAGATGATAGGGCAAGAAGCGTAGGTTTGCCAGATATAGGATGTTACGAAAAGCAATAA
This sequence comes from Ferruginibacter sp., assembly GCA_017988335.1. Classification (GTDB taxonomy): domain Bacteria; phylum Bacteroidota; class Bacteroidia; order Chitinophagales; family Chitinophagaceae; genus Ferruginibacter. The sequence continues at coordinate 7,577 of JAGNRZ010000013.1, read as the reverse complement.
ATTTTGTTATAAACATAAATAAGTTAAGTTATGAAAAAAATATTTTTATTAGCAACATTGTTTGCTATAGTGCTATTATCTGCTTTTACAAAACAAAATAGCAACCTTAATAAAAAGAAAAAAGGTATTTATGCTTTTAAGGTAGCTGGCTTAGAGGGAGGTAAAATTAATTTTGCAAAGTATAAAGGCAAAAAAATACTAATTGTAAATACAGCAAGCAAGTGTGGCTACACCCCACAATACAAAGATTTAGAAGCTTTGTACCAAAAGTATAAAGACAAGTTAGTTATAGTGGGTTTCCCTGCAAACAACTTTGGTGGACAAGAACCAGGCACCAATACTGAAATAAAAGAATTTTGTACCAAAACCTATAGCGTTACTTTTCCTATGGCAGCAAAAGTTAGCGTAAAAGGAGACGATATGGCACCCATTTACAAATGGCTTTGCAGTAAAGAGTTAAATGGTGTTTTAGATGCAGAAATAAAATGGAACTTTGGTAAATTTTTATTAGATGAAAACGGCAATATGATAGCCTATTTCCCTAGTAAGGTTACACCTATGAGTGAGGAGATTACAAGTAAGTTGTAAAAAATGAAATATTTTTTAGAAAAGGAACACAATTATTTCGTTGTGTTCTTTTTTTTATTACCTTTACATTGTGAAATCAATATATCCTTAGCTTTTTGAGCTTTGAAAGACGGAACAATATTTTTCAGCCTAATAACTTTTGTAATTGGAGTTTAAATAAACCTCAATTATTTTGTTCTGTTCATTCAATTCAAATTTAAAAAGCTATGATTCCAAGCTTAAAAAAATCAGGATTATTACCAGTTGGCATCCACTATGCTACTTGGCAACAATTTAACGAAACCTTTGGCTTCAACCAACATCGGCAACAGTTACTAATAGATTTAAAAAAAGGTTTACAGCTCTTACAAAAGTATGGATGTACAGAAGTTTGTATTGATGGTAGCTTTGTTACCAGCAAGCCTTTTCCTAATGATGTGGATGTTTGTTATGACAATACTCACATGAATTGGAAAAAATTTATTACTGAGCATCCAGAATTTAATGACAGTAAAAACGGTTCTAAAATTCAGAAAGAAAAATACCAATCTGAATTTTATGCCTACAATGCTTTTGAAGATTATATCTTACAATTTTTTCAATTTGATAGGGATAATAACCCCAAAGGAATTGTAAAAATAAGTTTAACCGATAGGTTATGATTAAAAACGAGAAACAATATAAAATTTCAAAAAAACGTTTGGCAGAAGTTGAACAAATAATTGCTGCCAAGAAACCGCTTGTTAAGCCAAATAGCATACAAGAAGGAGCTATCGGTTCACTTGTGCTTTTAAAGAATAATCTTAAAGAAGAAATTAAACAATACGAATCCTTAAAAACTAAAGGCATTCCATTAAGGCGTTCTGTAAGTGTAATGCAATTACCCAATATTTTAATTCAATACAAAATAGCAAAAGGCTTTACCCAAAAACAATACTCCGAAATTTTAGGCATAAAAGAACAACAACTACAACGCTACGAAGCTGAAAACTACGCCTCTGTTAGCTTTGGCAGATTAATGGACTATGTAGAAAAAGCAAAAATTAAAATTAAATTAGCTGTAGAAGCATAGCCAAACTTAACCTCTTTGTGCCTTTGCGGTTAAAAAATCCTCCACCCTTATCTTTGCACCATGTCCTTCAACTCCATCATTGGTCAAAAAGCAGTAAAAGAACAATTGGTACACATGGTACAGCACAACCGCTTAAGCCATGCATTATTGTTTTTAGGTAAAGAAGGTAGCGGAGCATTGCAATTGGCCATGGCGTTTGCACAATATATTACCTGCCGACCAACGACCAACAACCAACCAACAGGGCCTTCACTTTTTGGAGAGCTGGAACCAGCAATAACATCTAACATCGTACATCTAACATCTAACAACGACTCCTGCGGCACTTGCCCATCTTGCAAAAAAGCACAAGAACTTGTACATCCAGATATACATTTTAGCTACCCAGTAATTCCACGTAAAAGCGGCGATAAACCTATAGCTACCGATTATATTACCGAGTGGAGAGAGTTTGTAAAGCAAAGTCCATATGGTAATGTATACGATTGGTTACAATTTATAAATGCCGAAAATAAGCAAGGAAACATAACAGCCCATGAGTGTAACGATATTTTGCGAAAGCTTAGCCTAAAAAGCTTTGAAAGCGAATACAAAATACTCATTATGTGGATGCCTGAGTATTTAGGTAAAGAAGGTAACAAGCTGTTGAAGTTAATAGAAGAACCACCTGCCAACACCTTATTTATTTTAGTGGCCGAAAACGAAGACCAAATATTACCCACCATACTTAGCCGTACACAACTGGTAAAAGTGCCTGCACTTAGTAAGTTAGATATTGAAAGTGCATTAGAACTAAGGGCAAACGTACCGCCTACCAAAGCACAGCAAATAGCTGCCGTTGCCGAGGGTAACTATAGGGAAGCCCTGCAAATGCTTCAACACAGCGAAGACGATTGGCAAGCTATGCTTAGGGAGTGGCTGAATGCGGTTGTAAAGTTTAACCCACAAGCCCAAGTAAAATGGATTGATGAAACCGCCAAAATTGGTAGAGAAAAGCAAAAGCAGTTTTTGCAATATTTTACCCATTTATTGGAGTTGGCGGTACGTATTAGCACCACCAACGACCAACCACCACCCTCCAACGAGGTTGATTTTGCCCTCCGCCTAAACAAAATAACCCAGCTACACCAGCAAGAAGCCATTATAAATGAGCTAAACAAAGCCAGCTACTATATTGAGCGTAACGCCAATGCCAAAATGCTGTTTCATGCCCTTTCTATTAAGTTATACCACATTATTAGTAACAATTCGTTAATTTTGGTTAATTGAGGTGGTTGAGAATATGAGGTTTAATATTATGTAATAAGCTTTTATAACTATATTCAACATCGTTGTGTCACTCACTGCATCGGCATATCATTATTGAGCTTTACCTGCCGAGTAGATAAATACTGTACAAGAGTGCGACGCCAATGAAGCTTAATAGTAGTGCATCTGCTGGGTACATAAAAATCTCCTCCACCATCAATTACTAATTTTTAATTACTAATTATTAATTTAATTATATGGGTTGCGGAAGTTGCGGTACAAGTAAAGACGGAGCACCAAGTGGTTGCCAAAGTCATGGTAACTGCTCAAGTGGTGGTTGCAATCGTATGAATGTGCATGACTGGCTGGCAAACTTACCCTTTGCCGATATGGAAAGCAGTTGCAAAATTGTAGAGGTAAGTTTTAATAACGGTAGCCGTAAAGATTTTTTTAAAAATACTAGTTCCAATCATTACGAAAAAGGCGATATGATTGCCGTAGAAGGCGTAAGTGGCTTTGATGTAGGCATGGTAAACCTTACTGGTGAGCTTGTAAGAATACAAATGAAAAAGCGTAAGGTAGATGAACAAAGCCCCGATATTAAAAAAATACTTCGCCGTGCCAACGATGGTGATATGGCTAAGCTAAAAGAAAGTAAAGACAGAGAAGCAGCCATGCTTATTCGTAGCCGTGCCATAGCTAGGCAATTAAAGTTAGAAATGAAAATTGCCGAGGTAGAAATACAAGCCGATGGCAGAAAAGCCACCTACTTTTATATTGCTGACGATAGAGTTGATTTTAGAGAGCTTATAAAATTATATGCTGGTGAGTTTAAAGTAAAAGTAGAAATGCGTCAAATTGGTGCAAGGCAAGAAGCTGGTAAAGTGGGTGGTATAGGTAGTTGTGGTAGAGAGCTTTGTTGTAGCAGTTGGCTTACCGATTTTAGCAGTGTAAATACCAATGCTGCCCGTTACCAAAACTTAAGTATTAATCAAACAAAACTTAGTGGGCAATGCGGTAGGCTAAAGTGTTGCTTAAACTACGAGTTAGATACGTACATGGATGCTCTTCAGTTTTTTCCGGATGATGCAGATATGATTGAAGTAGCCCGTAGCCGTGCCTTTTTAGTTAAAAAAGATATTTTTAGAAACTTAATGTGGTACACCCTACCAGATAGTAACAAACAATATCCGCTAACTATTGAAAGGGTTAAAAAAATAAAAGAGCTTAATCGCCAAGGTATAAAACCAGAGGAGTTAGAGCCTGTAGAAGTATCTACCAGCAAGCCTAAAGAAGTAGAACCAGAGTATGCCGACCTAGTAGGGCAAATTAGTTTAAAGAGCCTTGAAAAAACTAGCCGCAAGCGTAAGGATAAAGATCGTGGAGGGCAGCAGGGTGGTAATAGGCAACAACAAGGTAATCAACAGCAGGGTGGTAATAGACAGGGTGGTAACCAACAAAATAATAATAGACAACAAGGCAATAAGCAAGGCGAAAACAGACAAGGAGGAAATCAACAAAATAATAATAGGCAAGGTGGCAATAGGCAACAGCGGCCACCGCAAAATAGAAACAATCAACAACGGCAGCAACAGAAGCCTAGTAACGAGGGGAATAAAACGAGTTAGATTTATTTTCCCGCCGACCCGCCTTTGCCGGCAGGCAGGTTTCGCTTATAACGCTGATGTGATGATTAGCCACAGATTACTCAGATTAACACAGAAAGAATATAAAAGTAAAAAAGCTGAGGATTACACTCAGCTTTTTTATGAATAGCAATTAAACTGTTGGTTATTAGTTTTGATGCTTTTAGTTTAAGAGTAGAGATATGATGTTGAAGCTACAGTAGTACTAAAGTTGATTAAAGCTATGCGGCAGGAAAGGGCTGTATTCTTTCCTGCCTTGACTTTTTTGCTACTTTTTGCGTCAAGGCAAAAAGTAGAACCAAAATAAATTAATTTGCATACAAATACATTACATGTCAATCACCGTTTCTAATCTCTGCAAAAATTACGGCAGTCAAAAAGCCGTAAACAATATATCATTTACTGTAAACAAAGGTGAAATTGTAGGTTTTTTAGGCCCCAATGGTGCTGGCAAAAGCACTACCATGAAAATGATTACAGGCTACCTACGAGCTGATGGTGGTAATGCACAAGTATGTGGGTTAACTGTAAACACAAATAACAACGAAACAAAAAGTAAAATAGGTTATTTGCCAGAAGCCAATCCACTGTATTTTGATATGTATGTAAGAGAGTATTTGAGTTTTGTTGGCGGCATACACCATGTAGAAAATATAAAAACAAAAATTGAAGAAGTAATAGATACTGTAGGCTTAAAGGTAGAAGCCAATAAAAAAATTGGGCAACTAAGCAAAGGTTATAAACAACGGGTGGGTTTAGCCGCTGCACTACTACACAATCCAGAGGTATTAATTTTAGATGAACCTACCAGTGGCCTTGACCCTAACCAAATTGTAGAAATAAGAGAAGTAATAAAACACCTTGGGCAAAATAAAACGGTACTATTCTCTTCACATATTATGCAAGAGGTAGAAGCCATTTGCGATAGAGTAATTATTATTAACAAAGGCAATATTGTAGCCGATGATAAATTAAGTAGCCTACAAAAAGGTAATGCAAGTACACAAAGCATTACTGTTGAATTTAAAGAAGAAGTAAGTATTGAATGGTTAAAAGGTTTACAAGGAGTAACTGGTGTAAAAAAACTATCAACTACCAACTATCAACTATCAACCCATGATACTGACGCTGTAAAAAAACAAATACTACAACTAGCTATAGATAAAAACCTAAACATACAAAGCCTGCAAAGTGAAAATAACAGTAGCTTAGAAGATGTGTTTAGAGAGCTGACTAAATAGAGCAACTCGTATTTTGAAGATGAGTCTTTAAAAATTTTCTTTCGCTACACATCATTCTTATACTCCTATAATGGTTAATTTTGTAAATAAATTTTTACACAATGGAAAAGCTCATTTACAAAAGATTTTTATTAGTAAAAGATAACTTTTATGATAACCCTGCCAAGGTAGTAAAAGCAGCAAAAGATGCCACTTTTTTTGAACCAGAAGATTCTACCGGCTTTAGAAGCACTACAGTATATCATGAGCCAGGTGTAAAGCAAAAATTAGAAAAAATTTTAGGTATAAAAATTACTAGGTGGGATATAGACCCAAAGAAAGAGAACGGTGTTTTTTATCAAGGGTTTTCAAAAGGGAAGAAAAAAGAAACACCCGGAGTACATTCAGATTGGCCGTACAATGATATTACTGTATTAATATACCTTACGCCTAATCTTCCTTTTGATTGTGGCACTTCTTTATGGATGCACAAAGCCACTAAAATATGTAACCCACCTACTCCACAAGATGCTAGAAGATTAAAAGTAAAATTTGCAGACCTTGTTGAACAGTTTGAAATTGAAAGCACCAAACGTAAAAAGTGGTTAGAAATTGATAGAGTAGGCCATCAATTTAACCGTATGGTAGCCTATCCTAGCGGTGCTTTACACTCTGCCTCAAAACATTATGGCAGCAGCATGAAAAATGGTAGAATTTATCAAACCTTTAGAATTGGGGTTGACTGGAGTACTTTTAGGATAGCTCAATAACTTTAAGCACTAATTTATTATAAGCAATAGAGTTTACTGATTTTACAAAAATAATTTTATACAACAATTGCAGTCTTTGTTTGTCTTCTATTTTATGAGCATATGCCCATAAAGCTACCTCTTCAAATATTTGCTCTTGTATTGGGGTTAATACCTGTTTACTAGGATAGTTCTTTTTAAAATAGTTTTTAGCATCCGTTATTGCTTTAGCACTATCGCCTTTGTATGTATTTGCAATTACGTTGTTTATCTTTCCTATTATGTCTTCTCTATTTACAGGAGTGTAATTTTTTAATTGCAAGGCAATATTATATTCAGATAATTTCTCTAGAGTAGCAATGCTTGTTTTGTAGTTTTTATTTGCCTTAATCTTTTCATTTTCTTTAAATGCAAGATTGTTTACTTCGCTATTTTTAGATCTAAACCCATACTTATAGTAAAACCAAAACGCCCCTGTTTCCAATGCCTCATGGTTTCCAAATTGAAAAGTTTCAATTTCGTAATAGCTAATTTTATACAACTGAATATACACTCTTAAAATTTGCGTCATCAAGTATTTTGACTCTCCGCCTCTAAATTCTTCCAGTATGTTTAATCCAAATAAGGAACATTCGCCAAATATCCATGAGCCGCCATACGAAACAGGATACCCATTTTTAAATAAACTGTATCCCACAAAGCTTTGCATGGGCAATTGCCTTTCGGACTTGGCAATATATAATGCTAAGGACAGCCCTCTTTCTAAATGAAACACTTGTAGAGAGTTTATATCCAAATAGGTTATGGTATCTATTTCTCTCATGGCCAAAGGCATGGAGTTGCGTATTACAAAAGCTATTTTTTCTTTTTCAGGTTCGGTTAAAACTGCCGCCTTGGGTATTTTTTTATTAATCAGCTTAAAGTGGTCAAACTGCTTTACAAGTTCATTGTGGTAAAAATAGTTTTGTAATAAAATGCGGTTGTAGCTTTTTGAATAATTTTTATGCACTCCCTTTACATAAAAAAAAGATTGCAGCGATTGCCACAATAAATCTTTATTTAAAGGCGGGGCTTT
>JAGNRZ010000123.1 GCA_017988335.1 Ferruginibacter sp. | reverse complement strand
ACTGATGGTCCTATGCCTCAAACCAAAGAGCATATCTTATTGGCTCGTCAGGTAGGTGTACCTCAAATTGTTGTTTTCATGAACAAAGTTGATTTGGTAGATGATCCTGAATTATTAGAATTAGTTGAAATGGAAATTCGTGAGTTGTTAACTTCTTACGGTTTTGATGGTGATAATACTCCAATTATCCAAGGTTCTGCAACTGGTGCATTAGCTGGTGAGGAAAAGTGGGTAGCTAAAGTAAACGAATTAATGGATGCTGTTGATAGCTACATCCCAATTCCTCCACGTTTAGTTGATTTACCTTTCTTGATGAGTGTTGAGGATGTATTCTCAATTACTGGTCGTGGTACTGTTGCTACAGGTCGTATTGAAAGAGGTAGAATTAAAGTAGGTGAGGCTATGGAAATTGTAGGTTTAATGGAAAAACCATTAGCTACAACTTGTACAGGTGTAGAAATGTTTAAGAAATTATTGGATGAAGGTGAAGCTGGTGATAACGCAGGTTTATTATTACGTGGTATTGAAAAAACTCAAATCCGTCGTGGTATGGTACTTTGCAAGCCAGGTTCTATTACTCCGCACACTGAATTTAAAGGTGAAGTTTACGTATTGAGCAAAGAAGAAGGTGGACGTCATACTCCATTCTTTAACAAATACCGTCCTCAATTCTATTTCCGTACTACAGACGTAACTGGTGAAGTTACTTTAAATGCTGGTACAGAAATGGTTATGCCTGGTGATAACACTTCATTAAATGTTGTGTTAATTCAACCAATCGCAATGGAAAAAGGTTTGAAATTTGCGATTAGAGAAGGTGGCCGTACAGTAGGTGCTGGTCAGGTAACTGAAATTGTAAAATAATATAGAGTACTAAGTATTTAGTACAAAGTATAAAACAGTATTTATATCTTTACAAAGTACTTAGGTTTAACATCTAAGTACTTTGTACTTTATACTAAATACTAAAAACGGGCATGGTGCAACGGTAGCATACGGGTCTCCAAAACCTTTGATCTGGGTTCGAATCCTAGTGCCCGTGCTAATAAATTTTAGCTTTTTTGCTAGTTATTAAAATAAGAATATGAATAAAATTTCAACATATTTCAAAGATTCTTACAAAGAATTAATGGAAAAAGTAACTTGGCCTAATTGGGATCAATTAACACAATCAACTATGATTGTAATTGGTGCTACATTGGTAATTACTACCATGGTATGGGTAATGGATTTTGCAGCTAACGGCTCATTACAGTTTGTTTACTCTTTATTTAAGCGTTCATAAAATTATGGAAGAAATAACACCAATAGTAGAAGCGGAAAAGGTAAATAAGCCAGAAGGTAAACCTGAAAAGGAAAGCAAATGGTATGTATTACGTGTAGTAAGTGGTAAAGAGCGTAAAGTAAAAGAATACTTAGATAAAGATATTACTCGTAATGGATGGACGAATACTGTGAAGCAAGTTTTTTTACCTGTTGAAAAAGTATATAAGGTGGCTAACGGTAAAAAAGTGATGAGAGAAAGAAACTTTTACCCTGGTTATATAATGATTGAAGTTGCTGGTAGCTTACATGATGATATGATACAACATTTAAGTAATATTAGTAATGTAATGCATTTTTTAACCGATGGTAAAGGAAGCAAGGGTAATATTATTAGCTTACGTAAGGCAGAGGTAAATAAAATGTTAGGTAGAGTTGATGAAATGAGTGATGCTGGTGGAGTTACAATGAGTGAGCCATTTATTATTGGCGAAACTATTAAAATTATTGATGGACCATTTAATGACTTTAATGGTGTTATTGAAGAGGTGAATGATGAAAAGAAGAAGATTAAAGTACAAGTGAAGATTTTTGGTAGGGCAACACCAGTAGAGCTTAGTTATATGCAAGTAGAAAAAATAAGTTAAAATATTTTATAACTGAAACGCTCCAAAAAATGGGGCGTTTTTTTATATTTACAGTACTATAAATAATAAATTATACAATGAGCAAATTTACTGGTACAGGCGTAGCAATGATTACCCCTTTTAATGCAGATAATAGTATTGATTGGGATAGTTTGAAAAAAACAATTGCACATTTAACAAATGGAGGTATTGAGTATATTGTTGTATTAGGTACTACAGGCGAAAGTGCTACGCTTTCAAAAGATGAAAAGCAACAAGTATTTAGCTTTGTAGCTGAAAATAATACTGGTAATTTACCCTTAGTAGCTGGTATAGGTGGTAATTATACACAGCAAGTAATAGATGGATACAAGCAATTTAATTTGGATGGTTATAGTGCAATATTATCGGTTAGCCCATACTATAATAAGCCAACACAAAATGGATTATATGAGCATTATAAGGCATTAAATGATGTAGCACCTTTACCTATAATTATGTACAATGTACCAGGGCGTACTGGTATGAATGTAAGTGCAGAAACTACGTTAAAGATTGCAGAAAATTGTAAAAACATTTTTGCTACAAAGGAGGCCAGTGGCAATTTTGATCAAATAATGCAGATAATAAAATATAAGCCACAAGGCTTTGAAGTTATAAGTGGAGATGATGGAATTACGTTACCCATGATTGCTTGCGGTGCAAATGGCGTAATAAGTGTTGTAGCTAATGCATATCCAAAATTGTTTAGCGATATGGTAAGGCTATGCTTAAAAGGTGATTTCGCTAATGCAAAACCTTTACATTACCAATTAACGGATATTATAAATAGCATGTTTGCAGAAGGTAGCCCAAGTGGTGTAAAAGCTTACATGAGCTTAATGGGTATTTGCCAAAATACATTTAGATTACCTGTTGTTAGTGTTAGTGATGCTATGCTGAATAAGATAAAAAGTATGATGTTATAACTATTGAAAAAATTAGTGTTATATCTATTTTGCTTTTGCAGTAGCTTTTTTGCAAAGGCACAAAATACTAATGTAGAGAAAGAGCATACTGCAAGTAAAAATGTGCAAATAATAGATACTGCTTTTTACATACCTCAATTAGATAGGAAAAGACGAGTGTGGATTTATTTACCAAATAACTATTCTTCATCTACTACAAAAAAATATCCAGTACTTTATTTACAAGATGGACAAAATGTATTTGATAAAGCCACAAGTTATATTGACGAATGGGGTGTAGATGAATGCTTAGATACACAAGGGATGGGCAAAAATTAATTAACAGACAACTTTTTTAGGACGAGACAGTTATATATTTGGCTTTTCATCCTAGCAAATAAATTATCCCCTCAGGCTAATTGGGCTATTATATAAACAAGGAGCACAGTATGTTATCTAGCGAATTGAAAATACCCACAAACACGTATATCCCAAGTCATTTCTTGATATATCTTTACTAGCTTATTTACAAAGACATGAAAGAATACACTACAAAATTATTACTTACTGTATTGATATTAACATCACTACATAGCTATACACAGCCAACGCTTCCTGCCTACAAAGCCCGTCCCGAAGGCCTGTATATTACCACGGCTAATTACGCCTTGTACCTTGTAGATACCACAGGCAAAGTGGAACAACTACAACCACCACCTGCAGATTTTGCTGCACCCATACCGGTTTTTGAAGATAGTTGGGGAATTTTCTGTGGAGGCTACGAAGCAAACGATGGTCGCATCGTAATTTACATAGATGCCATTACCCGGGAAGATCCTTGCATTTTTACCCCAAAACCAGGCCGTAAATTATTGCAAGCCCTTCCCTACTCTGGCCGTTCTGGCCCAATGGTTATGTGGGCCGAAGGCAATAAATTTATTACAGCTTATTTAGAAAGAAAGGGTAACAAAATTGTAGAAGAAAGTGAAAAAGTTGTTGAAATGCCAGGTACGCCCATAGCAGCTTTTGGCCCAGCTAATCATTTATATGTTAGCTGCATAAACAAGGCCGGACATATTACCAATTATGATATGCATATGGATGGAAAGTTTGGATTAGAAAAAGACCTACATGGTAAGATTGTGGCTTCTGATAAAACTGGTAGCGAATTTAATTTAGTAACAAGAGGACATAAAGGTGCATTAACCGACTCTTTCTATTATAAAATAGATGGACTAAATGGCGGAGCAAAGCCCCCGAAGCCCGGCAACTATTCCTGCCTGGCGGTATCTGATGCAGGCCTAATAGTGGCAAATGAAAAAGGCGAATGCTGGACGGGTGTGTTAGGGGCACATCGATACCCTCATCCAATACTTTGGCAAAAACTGGAATTGCCAGCAATGGGTATAGTGGGTGCCGCCTTTAATAGATTGGAGGATGGTAGAAACATTCCAGTATTTGTAACCCGGCAAAATAAAATACTTTTGCCAAAAGTGGATTCGTATTTTGGCTCGTATGAATACTTAGCGATAAACTTAAAAGACATTCAGCCATTATTGGCCAAAGGCGATTACAGTAACAAGAAAACTGTCACTACTAAGCCTGGATTAAGTAACTCCACCAGCAATACCGATGCAAATACGGTTCCGCCTAATATTGGAGGTTTATTGACAGGAATTAACGGTGGCACAGCAAAAGTGGATGATAATGAATTATTGGACAGGGGTTACTGGGCCGTTAATTACAGACTTAGCTATACCGATTGGCCAAACCGCCAGCAAGTAATAGACCTTGATGGAGATGGATTTAGGGATGTGCTAACTAGTTACACTGAGGCTGGCTATATAGACATGTATTATGGCAATGGAACACCAACAGCAAGCCGGTACACAAGGCTGGCATTAACTGCCAATGGCATGGGCCTTTTGGTAGCCGCAGCCGATTTAAATGCCGATAAGAAAACCGACCTTGTAGTGCTTAATCTTGCCGATAGTACGCTGCAACTACTAATGTTAGAAAGAAAAAACTATTACGTAAGCACATGGTTGGGCAAGCTGGGTATTGAAAATTTTGTGCTATACGATTACAATGCTGATGGCAATATGGATATAGTGGCACCCGGCGGCATTTTTCTTAACAACGGAAAGGCAGTATTTACCCATTACCCCACAGAAAAACTTGAAAGAAATAAAATGGGATTTTGGATAGGAACTAATGTAGGACCTGAATATCTAAGTGGCATAGGCGACATAGATGGCAACGGCAGTCCTGATTTTGTAAAGTTATCCGTGGGTAAAAATTTGTACGATGGGATTAGAATTCAATTAATGCCTTTGGGAAGGGATTTAAAAATCCAAGTACATAATAAGCCACTGGAAGAAATAAAACTGATTGCACCTTACGATTTACAAAGCCTAGCCGTGGCTGATGTAAATGGAGATGGCAAATCCGACATTTTTGCAACCTGCAAAAAAACTACAAAGTACTGTGCTATATAAACAAGGGCAATAAAGCATTTGAGCTTACCGAAATAGAGGTGGGTAGAAACCCTTCTGAAATGTACAGATGCCCTTTGGTAGTTACCGATGTAGATAACGATGGATTACAGGATGTTGTTGCATCGTTGGGCGGTTACCCTCAGGTATTTGGATGTAACCAAAAAAACGGAAAGCCAAGGTTAAAACTGTCCGGCACAGATAATATACAAGATAGAAAAATGAACTATGGCGCACTTGCCATTGGCGATATAACTGGCGATGGACTTGCTGACCATGTGGTATTTCAAGCAGAGCTTAACAAAGTAGATTATGTGGTATCCTGCAGTGGCAACGAATATTGTATGGCACTAACACTGTATAAAGGCATAAAAAACGGTGGCGAGCTGGTCTTTGAAGGACGAGAGTCACCAAATAGTCCAGCTAAATTAGCTGAAGAACGCCGCCAGAAAGCAGAAGCTGAAAGAGCGGCGGAATTAGCGGCTGCTAGAAATAATAGCAGTAATAGCCAAACCACTACCAGTAAAACAGAAACTGTAGAACCAAAGAATCTTAAAAGAGGTATTGCATTGTACAAAGGCCGTAGCAAAGATGGTTTAGCTATAGAAGTAGAAGCAGATGTGCTGTACGAAGATAAGGCACCAAATGGAATGGCTGGCTTTAAATACAAACACATTTATAAGGCAGTTACTCGCCGCTTCCGCTATCCTACCACAAACAACCGTTGGATTAGTTTTAGTGGTTACAATATTGATTCAGATATTAATAATGGTAACAATATATGGATTAGCGGTATGCAATTTTTTCTGAATGAGCCAGGGATAAATTGACCATAACAATAAGCTTCAAATTTCATAAACAGCAGTATGTTGTAGGCTTCCTATTTAGAGGCTCTTTCTGTAATTATCAGTTAATGTTTTAAGAAGAGGGTTTTGCTATAAAGTAGGGGTTGTATTTTATTTAAAAGCAGCTATTTTTTACAAAAAATGTGTAAAATATTTTCAACTGGGCATAGGTATCCCAAGGAACTAAAAACACTTTTTTTTTAAGCAGCTTAGGAAAACTAAGATGACTTTCGTAGCAAGTAGCATCGGCACTACTAATATTTTTATGTTCCATGTAAGGACTCCAATGCTTGGCTGATACAATTTTGAGTTCTTCAATATTCAAATGCTTGCCAATATATATTCTCCAAAAACTGGGTAATCCTTTGTCTTTAATTACTTCATTGGGCTTTAAACTAATACCACAAAAGCGTTGCATGCTCCAATCTGTATTAATGCGTTCTATAAGCATCTCATCACTTAATTGCAAATAATGTTTTAATACCATTAAAGCAAAACCTCACAGAACAGTAAACTAGGGTTTGCAACCTTTGCCACTTTTTTGTTGGGGTGGTAAAGGAATGTTTTTAACAAGTGCTGCAAAGGGAATACTTTGATACAGCTGACCTAAATCTGTTTGTAAAAATTTTTCTTCTAATAAGTGAGGAAAATCTAAAAGCAATACTTTTGACATAAGAATAAGAAATAAGAATGCCTCACTTTGAGCAAAAATTGCACCAAAGGAGGCATTTTTACATATTGTCACATCCACAAATTATTGCCAGTACTGTCTTTGAGAATTACAGAGAGAGCCTTACCAAACCCAATACCGTATTGCGGCATAGCAGATTTTACCATTCTTTTTGTCCACTAAGCCCAAAATTTGTTACAATTATCTTTTGTTTTGGATAACAAATTCCCCTTCTCTTATTTCCATTTTTACTGTGTCATATCCACTCAATGGCCTACTAACTACCTTATAAACATCACCTTCAAATATGAGCTTTCCACTTTAGAAAAGATAAATTTAAAGGTTTGTGGAATAGTAGAAGGTGTATTTTTTATTTGATAAGATGTATATATCTCAGTAGTAAAGAAGAAAGTGTTATCCTCTAATCCTGCAATATTCTCAACTAAATAAGTCTTGTTTTTTTCAATATTTTTCTTGTCATGGATAATTAAATGGCATATAGTATCTTTAAGAGGACCTTGATATCCATTTATTAATAGAGTATATTGCCCAGACCCATTGTACCCCAACCTCCCTTCTGCAACATCTTTAAATGTATAAAGATGCCCATCTCCTTTAAACTTAATGTAAAATTCAGTTGGTATTGTACTTTCTTTTTTACAACTAATTGTTGTTAGCGATAAAGTACAAAAAAAAATAAATGTTTTGATAAATGGGTTCACAGTATAAATATATTAAATCTTATAACAACTCCCCTCTAATCCCAGCTCAGTATTTTCAAAAATTTCTTTAGCTTCAATTAAAAAATCATCTACAGTTTCGTATTTGCTACTAAAATGGCCTATTAATAGTTTTTTTACATTAGCCAATTTTGCAATTGTAGCGGCTTGGTGTGTAGTACTGTGGTAGCGGCTTGCAGCTCTTTCTTCCAAATCTTTTAGGTAGGTAGTTTCATGATACAAAAAGTCGATATTTTTAATTTTTTCAGCCAAAGTAGTATCAAAAATTGTATCAGCACAATAGGCATAACTTTTTGCAGGAGAGGCTTCTGTGGTAACCTCTTCGTTAGGGATTATAGTACCTCTTTTATTTACATAATCATGCCCTTGTTGTAATTTACCAAAATAGGCTTCAGGTATTTCATAGCTCTTTGCTCTATCAGCATCAATTTTTCTGGGCTTCTTCTTTTCTCTAAATAAAAAACCCCAGCACTCAATTCGATGTTGAACAGCAAAGCACTCTACTGTTATTTTATTGTTCTCAAAAATAATAGTTTCTTTCTCTAAACCATGAAAATGTAATGGGTAAGGCAATACAGTATCGGCAACGCTTAATTGTAATTCAATTATTTGCTGTAATGGTTGAGGAGCATATAAATGTAAATCTTGAGTTCTGCCTAATAATCCCATGCTAGTAAGCAAACCTATTAAGCCAAAATAATGATCACCATGTAAGTGCGAAATAAAAATGGCGTTAATTTTACTACGCCTAATTTTATACTTGGTTAATTGAGTTTGAGTGCCTTCACCACAGTCAATTAAAAAACTATCATTCTCTGTTTGTAATATTTGAGCAGTAGGGTGCCTACCAAAAGCTGGAATGGCAGAGTTGTTACCAAGTATAGTTAAAGCAAGCATCTAAAGTTGGTTAATCCGTTAATTTGTTTATTTGGTAAGAGTACACTTTTTTATAAAATGCTGCTTTTAAAGAATAATCGAAATTCATAAATTCGAAATTACCCTAATAATTCTCTTTCAATTTCTTCCATTTGTACAATATCCCAAGCCTCACTTACTGTTGGTGTTACATTCATTACCTCTAGTAATTCATTTTCTTCTAGCACTTATTGTACATCATTATTTAGACAACAAATTACAAATGAGCAATCGTTTTGGAAAAATTTTTGTTGTAAT
>JAGNRZ010000122.1 GCA_017988335.1 Ferruginibacter sp. | reverse complement strand
GAACAGTATTGTGCCCACTACATTCACTACTTGTAATACAACTTGATTTTGCTGCTATTACAGTGTTGTTTTGATTTAATTGACTCATTAGCATATTACCAGCTATATTTCCATAACTATTAGATTCTATATCGTTTTCGCAAACAATATTAACAACTGGAATTGCTATATTCGCATTTGTACCACTGGCAATTAATACCAAGCCTCTACAGCTTGCAAAAAAAGAATTGCCGCTATTTATTTTAGATTGTAATGTAAACCCAGAAAATGAAACACCTCCAATTGCCACTTTGTTTAATGTAATATTATGCCTAGTTTTTTGAGCATAATACACTACTTTATAAGCGTCTTCCATTTTTTGACAGTCATTATTCCATTTTGTCTCATCTACCCAATCTTGATTTACTTGGTGATTTATAATACATACTATGTATTTATCATCGGCTAATTTTTGACCTACTGCTTTTAGTAATGGTTCTTGTAAATTTCCATCGTAGTTGCTTAGTATTACCATCCCTCTTATTTCATTTGAAGGTATCCCTGGTATTTCAAATATGCCAAACTGAATTGCATTTTGAGACACAATACTATAGTTGGCTTTTGAAAGCATCCATTTTGGAATTTGTTGAATATTAGTATGTTTTTTATAAGGTAATGACGGTGGATGTTTTTGAGCTTTTAAATTTAGGTTAATAACACATAGTGCAATTAAAATTATTTTTTGTTTCATAATAGAAGCTTAAAAAGTGTTGACATTTTTTAAATAGTGAACATATATCACTATTAGGGTTAATTAATATTTTTAAAATTATTAATACCCTTGACAAACTGAAATCTGTAATTGTAATGGACTATCACCATCGTTGTCTTTGCTATTAACAACTATTTTTTTGTTTTTTGCACAAATATTTCCACTGCCGCCCATGTCCCTCCCAATTAAGTCGCTAACTTTAAAATCTTGATAGCAGTATTGCCTATTACCAACTTGTACACCACATTTACCCCCTGTAATAAATAAGTAATCATCTCCATTTGGTCTTACATCTCTATCATTAATGTCAGTCCAAATTCTAAAAAAAGTATTGTTGGGGTTAGTAATTTTATATACTCTGCTATTTCCTAAAATTCCAGAATGAGTTTCGGGTAAATAAATTTTGTTTTGTTCCAATGCTTGATTAAATGCAATATCAGTTAATAATCCATTACCCTCTTCCGCTACAATTTCTTGATTGCCTACAAAACATTGCATTGAAATGATACCAAACATTTCACAATCTCCCCCTGTATTAATGGATGTTATTTGAGCAGTATAACGGTTCATGGATTTAGGTTGCAGTATACAATTACGTTGAGGTAATTCATCTAAACCTGCATTTGCAACAACGGTTTCTCCATTTAATGCTCTTAAAGAATAGCTTATTGGCAAACCCCAACTTGATGGATAATAATCAGTTTGCTTCAATTCTGAAATTAATTTGGCAACTTTATCTTTTAAATCTTGTACACCTGTAGCATTAATAAGTGAACCTGAAGATCCTTGCTTGACTCCCCATGCAAATATTTTAAAGGAAGTATTTTTTAGTACATCTTGGTACTTAAATAGCGCATCTACATTTACTAAAACCGAAGATCAGACTTCTGCTTCTAATTTTGCTCCAAAATCAATATTGCTAAAATCGGTTTCAAAAGCTACTAAAATACGAGTTCCATACACCAACTTATCTACATATACTAAATCGCTCCTATCATTTAGGTTTTGATCTTGAAAAAAAGTGGTTGTTTTGGGTATATATCCTAAAGTAAATGCTTCAGCTTTATAATCCATTAAAAATTTTTCAGTTTTTGAATTAGTTGAAAAATCAAACATACCCTTTACCGATACTGATGGAGAAATAACATCAAACCCTACATGTAACTTTAAAACAGATTCATCATAAATTTCTGAAATTACAGTCCTTTCTTTTACATTTGGAATGGTATGCCCATTTGTGTTAAGCAATTGTGCCTTTGCATTAATAATATCATTTTCAGTTGGTTGATTTAACTCAATTAATGGTTTCGTTATGTTTTCGGCATCTACAATAACGGTTGCAGGATTACGTACACCATGAATATTTAAAAACTTTCCTTCATTTTGAAGGTCTAGTAAACTAAATACAGAACCAACTTTTACATTATTAATTGTTGACAAAGAAATAACATCCCATTCACTAGAATTTACATCTAACTTATTAAAAGTGGTCTTACATATTTTAGTATAGGTTTCCTTTTCTTCTTCTTCTGTAAGTCCTACTCTTTTTTCTTTTGAATTAATGTTTTTTTCTACAAAATTGGGATATTTGTTTGGCGATAAAACAGTTCCCTTGCCCTTTATATTAATAGGTATTTTTTTTCCATTTATTGAAATCGAAGATTTGTAAATGCCCAAATGCTCAGGATTTATTTTTTGCGATGCTGTTGGTAACTTTTGTACTTGAGAGTTTTTTACTGGAACTGTGGGCTTTTGCATGACTTCGGTATTAGCAACTATATTGGGCTTGTTAAGTACTTTTATTTGTGCTGAAATTTTAGTATAACAAAAGAATGATATTGTTATAATTAAATAGATATGTTTTTTCATTTTTGTTTGTTTTGTTGTTTTAAAAAATTATCTGTTGTAGTTTATAGGTTCTGAATAGCCGTCTCCATTACTATCAATACCATTACATTTAATGAAAATTTTAAGGCATCCATTGCTGCCACTGGTACCTATATGTTTGGCTATATAAATTAAAGCGTAAGCATCTCGGTTGTTCATGTTGGTTTTTACGGCAAACACTTTCCCATCTAGCTTACTTATACTACTATAAAAAGAAGCATATCCTCTTGCCGATTTTACCGCTGATATAAGTTGTGTATTGGTTTTAATTTTAAAAAATTGTGTGCCAGTAATTTTAGTTTCTGCCACTTGGCTTTCATTTACATCATTCCATTTTTTTACAGGATTATCGGTGGTAGCGCTTCCCCAAAATGCATCAGCACTGGCATTGTTTTTTGCAAAGTCGGGGGTTATTAAATAATAGGCATTTTGACCATCGCTAGGTGCTAAAAAAATCAAATCGATGCTGTTTGGGTTTTCTTCACCCTCTCCTAAATTTTTAATTTTACCAGAAAATGCATCTAAGCAATTCCCAAATACTGCATTATCCTGATTACCCCAGTTTGCTGATCCATCACTATTATATTCTTCATTTTCTGGTGTGCCATAATTAGGGAAGCTAGGATAGTTTGCTGACCCTGATTCTGAATTAGAGGTAGTAGGAAAAGACCCTTCTGATGGATTGCTTGAGCTATTGGTTTCATTAGTTGCTGTGCTTGGTGGCATGGGTGGAAAATTTGGGTATTCTGTTGGTGTTGCAGTTTCTAAGCCGTTTGAAGAAGAATTTGTTCCGTTACTAGATATTTCACTTTCGTTAGAAGTTTTTGTAGCAGCTATTTTTTTGTTTCGCTTAAAATATTGCAGAATAGGTTCGAAAACTTTTACAACTGCCTTAACATTTTTTATAACATTTTGGGCATTACTACTAATTTGCCCTGCTTGATTAGCAACTTGATTGCTAGCGTTGCTCAATTTTTCGGTTTTTTGATTTACCTTTTCTGTAGCCTTTACAACTTTATCGCTTGTTGTTTTAGATTGTGCTAATACTCCTAAAGAGTAAGCTGCTAAGATTAAGGTTACAAGTAGTGATTTCATAATAATTTAATTTATAAGATTGTTAAAGAATATTATTGTTTATTAATTAGTGCTTTAAACTTTCCTCCTTTGGCCGATTGTATATTACCATCTACATCGGTGGCAAGCATTGTAAAAGTTCCAACAATATAACTGTCTGCTTTTTCTTCAATAGTTACTGCTACGGCATCAGCATTAAACCCTTGTTTAGTTTTATTATTTACAAAACTTCCTTCGCAAGTAAATGAACCCATACTTTTATTGGTGGGTATTTGTAAGGCTATTGTATAATTTTCGTTTTGTGCCCCTATTGCGTAATAACCACCTTCTGTTATTTCAGTAGCATACACTTCATTTGTTGCTGTAAAAAGTTGCTCTTGAACAGTAGCTGTTAAAAAACTTTTTCCTGTGTTAGCAGCTTGAGCTTGCTCATTGGCTTGAACGGCTTGGAGAATCTTTTTATCTGTATTAGTTTTTCCATTGTTGCAGGAAAGTATTAACATGCCGATACTTGCAACAATTAAGTGTTTTATCATTTTACTTTATTTTTTTTATTTATTAATGCTTCTGGTTTTTTAATCGACTAGCTAAATTGTGGTAGTCCGCTTTTAAGCTAGCCAACTCTTGTGTACTTTTTTCTATTGCTTGTATGGCAATAAAGTTTATAGATAAAGAGTTTTCTTTTTTGTTATAGTCCGATATAACACTCCGGTCAGAGGAATTATTGGGTACTAATAATTCACCCAATGCAGTTTTATAATGTGTTGTAAACAGGCTATAATTATTGCTAAAAAGTATAGTCTTAGCTCCTTTATTGTTAAAAACGAAAAATTGAACATTGAGTTTACTAGTTAATAAACCCCAAAATGCAAGTAATATTTGTTTACCTTTTTGCATAAAACCATTTTTAAGCAAATTAGCTTTACTCTATCCTGCAAAAAACCTCAAATCGCTAAACAGCAATTTTAATCGCTAAACAACCAAATTTTTAATATTTTTATATATGTTTTAACATGTCAGTAGAAGCAAAAAAATATAATTGCATAATAGTAGATGATAACGAAATTGATAAACTAACTACGTTATCGTTTTGTAAGCAGGTTTCATTTTTAAAACATCCTATAACCTTTACTAATGGCGAAGATGCCATAGCCTATGGTGAAAAATATAGTATAGATATTGCTTTTTTAGATATAGATATGCCAACCATTAATGGACTAGACTTAAAAAAGCGACTACAAAATATACAGGCTTGTGTTTTTGTTACCAGCCATCCTGAGTTTGCCTTAGAAAGTTATGAATTAAATGTTTTTGACTATATAGTAAAACCAATTAATCAACAACGTTTTTTACAATGTATAAATAGACTGCAAGAGTATTTAGAATTGAAGCACAAGGCATATTTATTAGATTATACATTAGGTACCGATGCTGTTTTTATTAAAGAAGGACATCAGCAATACAAATTGCCTTTACACGAAATAATGTACTTAGAAGCCTTAAAAGATTATACGGGCATTGTTACAGAGGCTAAAAAGTATTGTGTGTTGTCACCGATAAGTAGTTTGTTACAAGAAAGCGCTTTTAAAAATTTTATACGTATTCATAGAAGCTATGCTGTTCAAAAGCATTTTATAAAACAATATAATAGTAAAGAAGTGTTTATAAAAAACATAAGCCTACCAATTGGCAGAAGTTATAAAAACGAAATAATGTTATTAAACTAAGTTTTGTGAAATGAAAAAAGTATTACTTATAATTACCCTTTTTTTATTCTTACAAAATATTTTTGCCCAAAAAACAGGTAAGCAATTTGCCGATTCTTTAATTAATAATTTTCCTTCACTAAAAAATGATACTCTTATCATTAAATCTTTAAATAGAATAGCACTTATTTATGTTGATATTAATACTGACACAGCTCAAAAATTTGCCGATTTAGGGCTAGCTTATGCAACAAAAATAAAATGGAAAAAAGGAGTATCGGCTTTTTACACTGTTTATGGTAACATTGCTGGTAAAAAGGGTAATTACGATGTTGAAAAAAACTGGGCTATTAAAGCTTTTAGTATATCACAAGAAATAAAAGATACGATAAATATGTCAGTAGCTCTTTCAAATATAGGAACTATTGAACAAGCCTTAGGAAATTACGTAAAAGCTATTGATTATTATACTAAAAGTTTAAAACTAGGAGAAGCATCTAATAATAATTACATGATAAGTATGTCTCTTGAATATATTTCTTCAGCTCATTTTTATCACAAAAATTATAAACAAGCCCTTAATAATTCCTATAATGCTATTGCTTATAAAAAAATAGGTTTATATCCCGATGAATTATTACCACATTCGTATTTAATTAATGCAAATTGTTTTAGAGAACTAAATAATATTGATTCGGCAAATTTTTATTATAGCCTTGCTATCAATGGGTATAATAAAATAGAGAATATTTCTGGAGAAGCTACAGCACTTTCTGGTTATGCTTTTCTTTTAGCAAAAAATAACAAATATGCAGATGCTATTAAAGAAGCTAAACAAGCAGAAAAACTATTTGCTACAGTTGAAGAAAATTTTGAGAGTTCAATTGAAAATAAAGCGTATATGGGAAGCTATTATTTACAACAATCTAAAGTTGATAGAAAAAACCAAACAGAATTGATTAATAGTGCTTTTAAGTATTTAACCGACGCTAAAAACAAGTCTGTTTATTTTAAAAACTTATCAATTTATATAAAGTTACTGCAATCGTTAGCCGAAGTAAATGCTATTAAAGGAAACTACAAAGAGGCTTACTTGTTGCATAAAGAATACAAGGCTATTGAGGATAGTGTTTTTTCGCAAGAAAATAAAAATGAAATAGCAAGCTCCATAGCACAAATAAGTATCGACAAAAAAAGCAGTGAATTACAACTACAAAAAGCCATCATAACTAGTCAAAAAAAGCAAAAACTATTTTATATTATAGGTTTGTGTACTTTATTCTTAATAGGAGGATTGTTGTACTATCAAAATCAACAAAGAAAAAAAACAAACACTACGCTAATCTCTTTAAACAATAGATTGGACGAGGCTAATAAAGTGAAAGCCAAGTTTTTTGGTATTTTAAGTCACGATTTACGAAGCCCCATAGCTAGCCTTGTAAGTTTTTTACAATTACAAAAAAACAACCCACAATTATTATCTGCAGAGCAAACACAAGCACATCACCAAAAAATTACACAAAGTGCAGAAGCATTATTAGATAGTATGGAAACTATGCTGTTATGGAGTAAAAGCCAAATGCAAAATTTGGCTCCGCAAATAAAAAATGTACCAGTAGATAATCTGTTTGTATATATATCAAATTTTTTTAGTCATGTAGATAATATCAAATTTCAGTTTTTAAATGAGCAAAAACTAACCCTTACAACAGATGAAAATTATTTACAAACCATTATGCAAAATCTTACCGCTAATGCTATAAATGCCATAGGGAAAAAAGAGGATGGAAAACTTATATGGCAGGCAATAAAAAAAGGAAATAATATTTTTTTGACAATAACAGATAATGGTTATGGACTTAATGAAAAACAAGCTTCCGCGCTACAACAAGATAATACAAGCTTACCTGTTGGGAAAGGTGGTTTTGGCTTTCACATTGTAAAAGATTTAGCAAAGGCTATTAAATGTAATATTAGTTTTGAAAGCAAACTAAATGAAGGAACTACTTTTACATTAGCTATTTAGTAGCTGGTGGCAATGGTGCAGGTGTTGCAAAATATTTCAACCGCAAGCTATCGTTCCATCCGTAAGGATTTTTGTTAAACGTTTTGCTACTAAAAAATATCATGCCGTTAATATTAGGCATTGTACGTAAGGAGTCTATTTGCCTTGGTAGTTGTGTTTTATCTTTCCAACTGGCATTACTACCAGCCCTATAAATTCCTAAACCTATGTAACAATTTTTTCCGTAGGTATGGTTGTTCCACCACTCTAGCAAAGGTTGGTAAGGTGCTGCTTTATGCTCAAACTCCCAGTATAATTGTGGAGCTACATAATCTATCCAATCGTTTTTTAACCACAATAAAATATCGGCGTATAAATCATCATAATTCGTTTGTCCTGCTTTTGTATTACTGCCATTAACGCTATCCTTATCTGCATTTCGCCATACACCAAAAGGGCTTATTCCAAATTGACATTTTGGATTTTCTTTTTTTATGGTTCGGCTAAGCATTACAATTATACTATCGGTATTACTTCTTCGCCAATCATCTTTGTTCATTCCATTGCCATATTTTATGTAATTGGCATTGTCAGGAAATTCTTTTCCAGTAATACGATACGGATAAAAATAATCATCGAAATGTATGGCATCAATATCATATCTGCTTACTACATCCTTCACCACATTGGTTACATATTGTTGCACTTCTTTATTGCCTGGGTCGAAATATTTTTTATCGCCATAGGTTAAAAACCAATTGGGGTAAAGCTTTGTAATATGTGTTGGCGAAATAGATGATTTGTTGATATTAAAATTTGCCCTGTATGGGTTCATCCATGCATGAAACTCCATTCCTCGTTTATGGGTTTCTGTTAGCATAAACTGCAATGGGTCGTAATAAGGGCTTGGAGGCTTGCCTTGTGTGCCTGTTAGCCACTCACTCCACGGCTCATACGGCGATGGATAAAACGCATCGGTACTGGGGCGAATTTGCATTACAATAGCATTCATACCATTGGCTTTGTGCATATTTAATAAAGCTATAAATTCTGCTTTTTGTTGTTGGGTACTTAAGTTTTTTGAAGATGGCCAATCAATATTATCTACAGTAGCCACCCATACTCCTCTAAACTCAGGTTTTATTTGTGCAATTGTTGTAATAGATAGTAGGCAAAACACAACACACAGTGTACTACGGATTGGTGATAGGTAATAAGCAAATATTTTTTTTCATCTAACCGGCTTCTCTTATTTTATCTAACAATTTATTTAGTGTATTAATATCTGCTTCTGATAAATTATTTAAAACTCCATCTAATTCATCTTGTTGTGCATCTATCTTAGCTAAAA
>JAGNRZ010000121.1 GCA_017988335.1 Ferruginibacter sp. | reverse complement strand
ATCAACACGGTCCGCCTCACCATCTTCTGTTTGGCTTTCTTCTCACACATGTCCCCCACAACTCTTGTTTCTGTTTAAAGCATCCTTACACCTTAGCTCTCCAAGCTCAATAAAATCGGCTACTCTACCAGCTTTATCTAATTCAGGATTCATTTCATTCATTTCTCCTGGTATTCTTACATCACTCCAAAATTCTTTTTTAAGTGCTTGTATTTCTATAATCGCTTCTTGCAAACCTTGTGCATTACGAGCCATTCCGCATTTATCCCACATTATTTTACCAAGGCGTTTATGAAAACTTTCAACTGTTTTGGTACCCTTAATATTCATTAAGGTATTTATTTTGTCGCTTACATTTTTTTCTGTTTCAACAAAAGCTGGATGATCGGTTGGGATAGATTTTGTAGCAATGTCATCAGCCAAATAACTACCCAATGTATATGGAATTACAAAATAACCATCTGCTAAGCCTTGCATTAAAGCACTTGCTCCTAGCCTATTTGCACCATGGTCGCTAAAGTTGGCTTCGCCTAAAGCATATAAGCCAGGTACAGTTGTCATCAATTCATAATCAACCCATAAACCGCCCATTGTATAATGCACTGCAGGGTAAATACGCATTGGCATTTCGTAAGGATTTTCACCTGTTATTTTTTCGTACATTTCAAACAGGTTACCATATTTTTCTTCCACTACTTTTTTCCCTAAGGCTATTATTTCAGCTTCGCCAGTATTTAAATTACCTGCTTTACCTGCTTCAATTTTACCATAGCGTTTTATAGCGTCAGCAAAATCTAAATACACTGCCATTTTTGTAGTACCTACGCCGTAACCTTCATCACATCTTTCTTTTGCTGCTCTACTAGCCACATCCCTTGGTACTAAGTTTCCAAAAGCTGGATAACGTCTTTCTAAATAATAATCTCTTTCTTCTTCTGGTATATCTACCGCTTTGCGGTTATCATTTTTTTGTTTTGGTACCCATATACGTCCATCATTACGTAAGCTTTCACTCATTAAAGTAAGTTTACTTTGATGATCGCCACTTACAGGAATACAAGTTGGATGAATTTGTGTAAAACAAGGATTACCAAAATAAGCTCCTTTTTTATGAGCCTTCCATGCTGCAGTTACATTACTACCCATGGCATTAGTAGAAAGATAAAATACATTACCATAACCACCTGTACATAACAACACCGCATGACCGAAGTGACGTTCTAGTTTACCACTTACTAAATCTCTTGCAATAATTCCTCTTGCTTTACCATCAATCATTACCACATCTAACATTTCGTGGCGGCTATATTGTGTTACATTGCCTAAAGCCACTTGTCTTTCTAATGCACTGTAAGCACCTAATAACAATTGCTGACCAGTTTGCCCTGCGGCATAAAATGTACGTTGAACCTGTGTACCACCAAAACTACGGTTGCTTAATAAACCACCATATTCTCTTGCAAAAGGCACACCTTGTGCCACACATTGGTCAATAATAGCAGCACTTACTTCTGCTAAGCGATGAACGTTTGCTTCTCTGGCTCTATAATCACCACCTTTTACTGTATCATAAAATAAACGAAAAACGCTATCACCATCATTTTGATAGTTTTTAGCAGCATTAATACCACCTTGTGCAGCAATACTATGTGCCCTACGTGGACTATCTTGAAAACAAAATGCTTTTACCTTATAGCCCATTTCGCCCAAAGCCGCCGCAGCACTAGCACCGGCTAAGCCTGTACCTACTACAATTACTTCAAGCTTTCGCTTATTAGCAGGGTTCACTAATTTAACATGCCCCTTATAATCGTTCCACTTTTCGTTTATTGAACCTGCTGGTATTTTAGAATTTAAAGACATTGTATCTTCTATTTTTTGATGTGTGATTTTTTGATTTTATTTTTTATACAAGCTGTTCATCTTTTCTCAACATCGTTGTGTCACTCACTTGTACTTTTATATCTATATTTAGCTTTGCCCACCATTTACTTTAACAGCCCAAAATAAAATGCTAAAGGCATTGCTAAAAATAATAAGCAAATGATAACTGTATAGCCTACACCAATAGTTTTAATGATTGGAGTATATCTTTTATGATTTATACCTAATGATTGAAATGCACTTTGAAAGCCATGTAACAAATGCCAAAATAAAGAAATAACACCAAGGGAATAAATTACTACTACCCACCACTGTTGAAAATATTCTTTCATTTCTAAATATAAGTTATGGCTAGCATCATTTATGCCGCCATCTGCATACATAGCAACTTTTGTACCTACAAAAAACTTAGATACATGAATAATTAAGAAGAATAAAAGCAATGTACCTAACAAGCCCATACTACGGCTATACCATTTACTATTTTCATTAGCAGCACTCATTGCATACTTTGCTGGTCTTGCTGCACTGTTTTGTCTCCATAATAATAAGCCTTGAATAATATGAGCTAGTAAACCTGCAAAAAGTCCAACTTCCATTATACGAAGCACCCAATTGTGGCTCATGAAATGGGCTGCTTTATTAAAGGTTTCTCCGTCGTCATTAACAAAAATGCAGGAATTTACCCCAGCATGTACAATTAAAAAAGTAACCAAAAATAGGCCAGTAAGCCCCATTGTTAATTTTTTTCCTATAGAAGATGTAAAGAGTTGCTTAAAAGTCATATTACAGTGCGTTAGTTATAGTTATGCAAATTTACATCATCAAATTGTAATAACAATTACTTGAGGCAAATGTTTATGGTGTTTTATTTATTGTTGTAGATAATTTGTAATATTAGTTTTAAATTTACTTATGGGATTAATAGATGCTGATATAGAGCTAATAAACGCCATTGACTTAGGTTTAGCAAGAAGATTTAAAATTGGTGAACAGGAAGTTAAACGTATGCCCGTAAAAATGCTAGTTGATACTGGAAGCATTTATATGTGTATAAACGAAACTGTTCAAGAGCAACTCAGCTAGATATTATTGAAAAAAGAAAAGGGCAATTGGCTAATGGCAGTATAGTAAAATATGATGTAGTTGGTCCTATAGAAGTTCGTTTTAGAAATAGAAGATGTGTGGTTGACGCAATGGTATTGCTTGGTGACAATGAAATGCTTTTAGGAGCAATACCATTAGAAGATATGGATGTTTTAGTACATCCGTATAAACAAGAGTTAATAGTAAATCCAGAACATCCTTACTTTGCTCAAATGACTTTGAAATAACTACTCAATATACTTCATCATCATATTATCTACAGCACTAAAAAACAAATCTGGTCTTAAAGTACGCCAGTTTTCATATTCTAGTAAATAAACGTAGTTAGTAAGTCTTGCCTTCTTAAAATCGTACTGGCTTTGTTCAGGCATATTTAGCACTACTACCCAGCCGCCATCATCTATTATTTGCTCTCTCCATTCTTCATAATAATCTGCATCACTGCTATGAAAGTTGAGTACATTTTCTGCTATTAAAATATATTTAAAAATACCAGCCGCATATAAATCATCAGTAATATCCCTACGCAAAGTCATTATATCATTTTCTATAGCATCGTTCCATTCACCAAGCAATTCTATTATAGCATAGCCTTGTTCATAATCAATAAATAAAAGCTTTAAATAAAGTGTTTTGCTGCCAAAAAAATCCCACTGCGGATGTATGTAGTAGTTGTACACAGTTTGGTTAAATTCAAACTCACTGTAAGTTCTTCCATAAAACGGAGAT
The DNA here is from genome assembly GCA_017988335.1 of Ferruginibacter sp. Taxonomy (GTDB): domain Bacteria; phylum Bacteroidota; class Bacteroidia; order Chitinophagales; family Chitinophagaceae; genus Ferruginibacter. Next base: position 5,150 of record JAGNRZ010000121.1, on the reverse strand, counting down.
TTTGGGTCTTCCTCAGCTGTGTATAAGTGTCGCCAGTTGTAATATGGTTCTATATTTTGCATTATTACCTGCAAAATTATATCTTAAACTTATTCATCACTAAGAAAAAAAGTTTAGCAAGCAACACCAAATAAGCTTAATAAATACCCAGTATTTCGACCGCAGGGAGAAATCTAATTATAGCTTTTACGGCAGATTTCTCCTTCGTCGAAATGACAAAAACTAGGTGATTAAAAGGTTTAAATGTTATAAAACTTTGTGCAAAGTCTCAATTTTATAAACTTTTATTCCTCTGTTTTTGGCTCTTCTGCCTTTGCTTCTTCTTTAGGTACATCACTACTTCTTTCTAGTAACTTACCTAACTCCGAGCCAGATTTTTTCTTTACCACTTTGGGTGCAAACATTACCAACATTCGCTTTCCTTCCATTTTGGGCATGCCTTCTAATGCACCACAATCTTTTAAAGCGTCGGCAAATTTTAAAAGTAGCAACTCCCCTCTTTCTTTAAACATAATTGCCCTGCCTTTAAATTGTACATGAGCTTTTACTTTATCACCATCTTTTAAAAATTTTTCAGCATGTTTTACCTTAAACTCAAAATCATGATCATCTGTATTGGGTGTAAAGCGTATTTCCTTAACCTCACTGGTTTTGGCTTTAGCTTTCATTTCTTTTTTCTTCTTCTTTTCTTCGTACAAAAACTTATTGTAGTCAATAATTTTACACACCGGTGGTTTTGCTCCCGGCGAAATTTCTACTAAATCAAGCCCTTGTTCGTTTGCAATTTTTTGTGCATCCTCGGTACTGTAAATACCGGGGGTTAAATTTTCGCCAACCAATCGAACCTCTTGGGCTCTTATCATGTGGTTGGTTTTGTGCTCTTGTTGTTGTTCTTTTTTAAACCGAGGATTAAAACCTCCTTTTGCTCTGGGTGGAAATGCCATTTAATTTTTTTAGTTAATAATTGTGTTAATCATAAAAACTGAGTACTTCAATTTTTACAAAAGTATATATTTAAAGTAAATATAGTATTATTTGTTAGTTTATATTTATCCTCTTCGTTCTGCTATTTCGGCTACAATTTCTGCAATAAACTCAGCAACTGGCTTAACACCTAAATCACCTTTACCTTGCCTACGTACTGCAGCAGTTTCATCTGTCATTTCTTTTTCGCCTACTACCAGCATGTAAGGCACTTTAGCCAATTCGGTATCTCTAATTTTTTTACCTATTTTTTCTTGCCTATCATCTATACTTGCTCTTACGCCAGCCTTTTTTAATTTTTGTAATAAAGAGGTTGCATAATCTATATACTTATCGCTTATAGGCAATATTTTTACTTGAGTAGGTGCTAACCAAGTAGGGAATTTGCCTGCATAATGCTCTAACAAAAAGCCAATAAAACGTTCATGTGTACCCAGTGGTGCTCTATGAATTATTAGAGGCACTTCTGGTGTATTATCTTTATTATTAAAACTTAATTTAAAACTTCTGCCTTGGGCAAAGTCAACTTGATTGGTGGCCAAGGTAAACTCTCTACCAATAGCACTCCAAATTTGTACATCAATTTTGGGTCCGTAAAAAGCACCTTCGCCCTTTACTTCATCAAATGGTACGCCTGTTTCAATTAATACATCTCTTACCAACTGCTCAGTTTCTAACCAAAGCTCTGGTTCGTTTACATATTTTTGCCCTAATTTTTCAGGGTCGTGTAGGCTTAAACGCATTTTGTATTTGTCAACGCCAAATATCTTAAAGTACTTAATGTACATATCATTTACAGCCTTAAACTCTTGTGCAAATTGCTCTTTTGTACAATAAATATGAGCATCGTTCATGTGTAGGCAACGTACTCTCATCAAGCCAAACAATTCGCCACTTTGCTCATACCTATAGCATGTACCATACTCAGCAAGGCGGTAAGGCAAGTCTTTATAACTTTTAGGCTCTGCATCAAATACTTTATGGTGATGAGGGCAGTTCATAGCTCTTAAGTAATACTTTTCTCCATCCATTTCCATTGGTGGAAACATACTATCTGCATAGTAAGGCAAATGCCCACTAGTTAAGTACATACTTTCCTTAGCAATATGCGGTGTAACTACCCTATGGTAGCCCATTTCAAGTTCAGTTTCTTTTGCCAATCTTTCTAATTCTTCAATTACAATACCGCCATTTGGCAACCAAAGGGGTAAACCCTGCCCAACCATATCATCAAAAGCAAAAATGCCAAGTTCTTTCCCCAACTTACGATGATCTCTTTTTTTAGCTTCTTCAAGCATATTTAAGTATTCATCCAACTCTTTTTGATTAGGAAAAGTAATGCCATAAATACGAGTAAGCTGTTTATTTTTTTCATCGCCTTTCCAGTAAGCCCCAGCAATGCTTAAAAGCTTTATAGCCTTAATAGCCCCTGTAGATGGAATATGTGGTCCACGACATAAATCGGTAAAACCGCCTTGCGTATAAAAAGTAATATTTCCATCTTCTAAATTTTGTAATAAATCTAACTTATATTCATCCCCTTTCTCAGTAAAATAACTAATAGCATTTGCCTTCGATTTTTCTATACGGATGTAGCTATTGTTTTGTTTAGCTAACTCAGCCATTTTTTTCTCCAGTTTAGCTAAATCTTCTTCAGTTAATTTATTATCTCCTAAATCAATATCGTAATAAAAGCCATTTTCAATTGCTGGCCCTACCCAAAATTTTGCTCCAGCAAACGTAGCTTCAATGGCTTCTGCCATTAAATGTGCACTTGAATGCCAGTAGGTTGATTTACCATCCTTATCATCCCAGGTTAATAATTTAAGTGAGCTATCGGTGGTTATGGGTCTTGTAGCATCCCACACTTCATCATTAATACTTGCGGCCAATACTTTACGAGCCAATCCTTCGCTAATTGACTTCGCCACATCCATTGCAGAAACACCTTGTTCGTATTCCTTTACTGCACCATCGGGTAATGTAATCTTTATCATATCTTTAAAAACTGCCTTTGGCAGGGTTGCAAATTTAACGAAGTATTAGCTAAGGAAAAAGTAAAGTAAAATATCTTTGTGATATGATTAAGTGGATAGCTATTTTAATTTGTACATTTATAAACATTAATGCTGCTTTTAGTCAATCAATTTTAGGCGATTGGCAAGGTAATTTTGTAAATAATCAAAAAAATGATAACAGCAAACCCTACTTAGCAAAATTAATCTTTAAAAACAACGCTGAAGGAAATTTGGAAGGTCAAAGCATTAGTTACTTTAAAATAGCTGATAATAAAATTGACTCAGTTGTTTGCAAGTTAGATTTTTTAGAAAAACATGGAGATAGATATTTTTTTAGGGAGGCTGAAATATTGAATACAAATACTTCACTATTGAACAGCCATTGTTTTCAAATTGTACATTTTATAATTGGAAAACGTAAAAAAGAAGATTATTTACATTGCAGATTTACTGAAGATATTGAAGGAGAAGAAGAGGGAAAGTGTACCTATGGATTTTTAAATCTTTATAAATACAAAAATTAAGATGAAAAAATATTTGCAAATAGTTTTTTTTACTTTAATAATAACTAAAGCAGGCGCCCAAAACTTTACTGGGCAATGGAAGGGTAAATTCGTTGATAAGAGTACCTCTTTTATGAGTTGGGGTGGCGACCAATGCGATTATGTACTTGAATTGGAAGCAGACGGCAACAAGGTTTCTGGCTTTTCATATACTTATTTTAATGATGGCGGTAAAAGATATTATACCATCTGCCGATTAACTGGTTTTATAAAAAAAGGAGCAAAATATGTAGAGGTAAAAGAAGTAGAACGTACAAAAACAAATGTGCCTATGCATATTAAAAATTGCTTTCAAGTACATAGGCTTACTTACTTTAAAAATGGTAACGATGAAACATTAGAAGGAACTTGGAGCCCAGCACCACAACAAGATGGAGATTGCGGAATGGGTACTACCGTACTTTCAAGAAGGGTATTGCAAAACAAAAAACCTGTTTTTAATAATGCTACAGCAAGAGTAGATAAACCAAAAACAGCACCAAAAACAACCATAACCCCCAAGCAAACCCCTCCTACCACAAAACCTACAATTGCTAAAGCAACACCACCTGCTACAAAACCTAAAGTAAATCCACCAGTTGTTACTACTAAGCCTACCGAAAAAGTTAATGAGGTTAAAGAAAAACCTGCATTAGCAAAAAAAGACCCTCCTACAATAAAAGAAATACCTGTAGTTGGTTTTGAAAAAAGAGATATAAACTTGATAAAAACCATTGAGGTTGAAAAAGAAACCTTTACTGTAGATTTTTATGATAATGGAGATATAGATGGTGATACTGTATCCGTATTTTTTAATGGCAAACTTGTGTTGTCGCACAAAAAATTAACCGACAAAGCATTAAGTTTAACTTTAGATATAGATCCTAATATAAATGTAAATGAACTTGTTATGTACGCCGAAAATTTAGGAAGCATACCTCCTAATACAGCCGTAATGATTATTACCGATGGCGGCAAACGTTACGAAGTACGTATAACCAGCGACCTGCAAAAAAGTGGAACGATAAGGTTTGTGCATAAAGGCAACTAATATTAAAATATAAATACATGAAGCATACATAAAATGCTGCATTTAGCCTTTCCTCTAAAGATCTTTTTCAATTTTCAAATTCAACCTAGTATAAAAGGTAAATTGTTATTAATTTTTAACAAACGATCCGTTCAACTTTTGTCCGCTATTTAAAGTCATTTTGACGGCATAAGTACCGCTGGCCAAATTTGTAAGCGGTATTGTAAAATTATTTGTGCCTGTTTGCAAAGTATAATCAGCCGTAAATACTAATTGCCCTGCAACGTTGTACACTAGTAATTGTGCTTGTTGTTTTTGCCTTACAGCTATTTTTATGTTGGTGTATTGCTGGGCAGGGTTAGGGTAAATTTGCATGGGCATGGTAGCATCATTGCAATTGCCACTAAATACTGGCGAGTAAGAAAAAGAATTACTGGCATCTATTATTTTTAACCGATAAAAAACATTGCCCCCAATGTTTGCAGTAGGCTGGTTATCTATAAATTGGTATTTGTTACTGCCAAACCCAATTGCAGCCTGTGTACCCATGGTAATAAAATTAGCACCATCATAACT
>JAGNRZ010000120.1 GCA_017988335.1 Ferruginibacter sp. | reverse complement strand
CTGTTATTCCTCTTCCTTCCCAATCATTTTACCACCACTATTCCATTTGCTATTTAGCTCTTCAAACTCTTTAGCATCAGCATCAGTAAATTTTTGTTTGGTTAAGCCTTTTAAATCGGGCTGGCCAGCATTTACCCAAGCTGTGTACCAAAAATTGGCTATACATTCAATGGATTGACGCATACGCCTTTCTATCATACCATCTAGCTTAGCATTAAAGGCTTTAGTAAAGGCGGTAGAGTATTGTTTTATAATTACGCCATTTCTTTCTTCAAAACTATATTTTTTATCGGCAGCAAATTGCAGAGTTAGTTGGCGTTCAAAAAGTAAAACACTATCGCTTGCTTTAGCACTTTCTAATACTCTTGCCCAAATAAAATCGCCTGGATTTTTTATATATTGAGCTTTACCAATAAAAAAATCCCACTCTTTTTCTGCCAGTAATTCAGGTGCTCTACTCTCCCAAAAACCATGTATGCCTTTTTGATTGGTGTATTGCCCATTATGGTTACTATTGGCATGCAAGGGTACATGTGCATCGGAAATATAGTGCCCAAGTTCGGCACTGTTCTTCATTATTTTACTAAAATTTTTTTCTTTAAAAGCGGCTGTTAATCTGCCTAGCATTACTTGCACATGCCAAGGTACAATGCCATATTGCATTAGGGTGTCTGCACTAAACCTTGCTGCTGCATCATCCCATTTACGAGGTAAATTGTTGTAAGGGTATTCGCCATAGTGGTCAATATCTATATAATGCCTTGGACCTTCTTCTTTTATTGCATAGCGGCGTTTATCTGGGTCAACAGCATGCTCACTTAAAAAAGCAATATTAGGTTTGTACAGTACCATCATTTGTGGTGGTAGCATATAAACAGATAATTCGTTTATTTTTTTGTGTGCAAAAAAGCCCCAACAGTAACTGTTGAAATACGAAACAACAAACAATAAAATAAAAAACGAAGAAGTGAATACTCTTTTCATATTTGTAAGTTACAAATTTTTTAAAACAAGAAACAGAATGCCAACAATCTTAAACTTATCTCAATTTTCTTTCCTTTTTTCCGTGCCTCTGTGGCAAAAAAACATATCTTTTATTTTGTGGTTTCATTTTCTTCATCAATTGATGTAACACCACCACTTACCGCAAACTTCATAGTTTGTGCTGCACCAATATTGGTAATGGATTTTACTCTTTGTTTTGGTATTATATATACATTACCAGCTACGGAGTATGCCATTGGCACATACACAGCTACATAATCTTTTAAGCCAAAATCGTCCATATCTTCTTGCGTTACAAAACCTACCCGCCATACATCGTTATCATCTACATTAGCTAGTACATTTTTGGTAAATTTCTTTTTTTCACCAGCAAAGGCTTCAAAAAAATCTCTGGTGGTGCTGTAAATATATTTTATACCAGGGGTACGTTCAAGCCACTTATCTATAAAGCTAAAAAGCTTACCCCGTATAAAAAAGCTACTAAAATAGCCAATAGCAATAATTACCCCAATAATTACCAAAAAGCCAAGCCCGTAGTTTCGTACCTGTATTTTGCCATCAGCATCGGTATGTGTAAATATAGGAATAAGGCTATCAATAGAAGATACTATAGCATAAATAGTATAGGCTGTAATAGCTACTGGTGCTATAATTAGCATGCCTTGCAAAAAATAAGGCAGTAGCTTTTTGTAACTAAATCTGTTGTTCATATTAATACTTTAAAGTGTAAAGATATTTAAGCCTACTCCAAACTATTTAAATTTAAATAAGTAATAAAAAAATAACATGGAAACTTTGGAAGTTTAAAAAGTTTCCATAGTTTTGCTTCTGATTTTTTATAATGGAAATAAAAGATAGAATTATACAAGGTAGTTTAAAGCAATTTATGCAATACGGCTTTAGAAACGTAAGCATGGATGATATTGCCCGTAACTTAGGTATGAGCAAAAAAACCTTGTATCAATATTTTGAGGATAAAGATGAGCTAGTAAAAGCCGCTTTAGAATATGATATTGAAATTGATCAAAAAGACTGTTTAATTTGTTCCACCACATCTTCAAATGCAATTGCCGAAGTATATAATATTATAAACGTAGTGGCAGAGCAGCTTAGCGACATGAACCCTATGGTGTTGTTAGAAATGCAAAAATTTCACCCTACAGCCTTTAGCCGTTTTCAGCAACATAAAGATGGGTTTATTTTAAAAATGATTACAGAAAACCTTAAAAGGGGCATTGCCGAAGAGTTGTATAGAGAAGATATTAATGTAGAAGTATTAGCCAAGTTTAGATTAGAAAGTATCATGCTGATTTTTAATCCAGAAATATTTCCATTATCAAAAAATTATCCGCTAAAGGAATTAATGCTAATAATTGGCGAACATTTTTTATACGGCATAGCTACTTCAAAAGGGTATAAACAAATTCAAAAACATCAACAAGAAAGAATAAAAAATAAATGATACGTAAAGTGATACATAAAAAAGTAAAGGTGTTGTTATTTTTTATAGCAGCTACTTTAGGTGCTACAGCACAAAATACAAATGCGTTTTCGGTAAAGCAGGCGGTAGACTATGCAACGAAAAATTCAATACAAGTTAAAAACGCACTGCAAGATATTCAATTGCAAAAACAAACTAATAGAGAGTTTACTGCTAATGCATATCCGCAAGTAAGTGGAAGTATGCAGTTAAATAATTTTTTAGTAATACCTACTAGTGTGTTGCCAGGTGAGGTTTTTGGGCAGCCTGCAGGCACAAAAATTCCAGTACAGTTTGGTACAAAGTATAATGCTACTGGTAGTTTAGATGTTTCTCAAATTTTATTTGATGGGCAAGTATTTGTAGGCTTACAAGCTAGAACAGCTGCTATGAATTTAGCTACAAAACAAGCGGAAGTAACGCAAGAGCAAATTAAAGCCAATGTGTATAAAATATATTATCAATTAGCTGTAGCTAAAAAACAAATTGGTGCAATAGACGCCAACATTGTACGGTTTGAAAAGCTATTGCATGATGTAAAAGAAATTTACAAAAATGGATTTGCGGAAAGATTAGATATAGATAAAGTGCAAGTGCAGTTAAACAATTTAACTACTGAAAAGCAAAAAATTGAAAATCAAATTGCAGCAGGCAATGCAGGGTTAAAATTTTTGATGAACATGCCACAAAAAGATATTTTAATATTAACAGATTCAATTACAGAAACAGTATTAAAAGAAAATATTTTAACCGATTCAATAGATTATAAGCAGCGGAAAGAAATGCAAGTGCTCACCCTAGCACAAGAATTAAATGAGTACAATGTAAGAAGATATAAATTGGCTGCATTGCCTTCGGTAGTGGCTTTTGCATCATATCAAAAAAATGCACAACGCCAAAAGCTTAATTTATTTGGTAAGGAAGATTGGTTTACCACATCATTAATAGGTGTAAAAGTTAATGTGCCCATATTTGATGGTAATGCCAGAAAAGCTAAAATGGCAAAGGCAAAAATTGAAGTGGATAAAATAAAAAATAATATCGACTTGTTAAAGCAGTCTATTGATTATGATGTAAACACATCAAAATTAAATATGACATCCGCTTTACTTACCATAGATGTGCAAAAACAAAATATGGCATTGGCAGAAAAAGTGTATAACACCACTAAAAAGAAGTACGAACAAGGCCTAGGCAGTAACCAAGAAATATATACCGCACAAGCAGAACTTAAAGTGGCACAAACCAATTACTATAGTGCACTATATGATGCCATTAATGCTAAAATTGATTATTTAAAAGCAGTGGGTAAATTATAAAAACCAAATCTTACTTAACAATAGAAATAATAAAAATGCGAATGAAAAATAATATAACAACAGCCATTTTGTTTGCGGTAGCTATTACTGTTGCCTCTTGTGGCGGTAGCAAAAAAGATGATAACGCTACTATTAATGATTTAAAGGCAAAAATTGAAAAAGAGAAAAAAGACAAAGCTGCCAACGAAGCTCAATTAAAAAAGCTTGAAGCTGATTTACTTAGAATGGATAGTGCAACTGCTAGTGCAGCTAAAGTAAAATTGGTAACTACAATGCCAATTACAATGCAGCCCTTTGAACATTATATTGATTTATTAGGCAGGGTAGATGCCGATAATATTTCGTACATATCGCCAAGAGGAATGGGTGGACAAGTAAAAGCAATTTACATAAGAGAGGGTCAGTTTGTAAAAAGAGGACAATTAGTATTAAAGTTAGATGATGCCATTGTACGTCAACAAATACAAGCTGCAAAAAAAGCAATGGATGGTATTAAAACACAATTAGGTTTTGCAAAAAACATTTATCAACGCCAAAAGAATTTGTGGGATCAAGGTATTGGTACAGAGGTACAATTAATTACTGCAAAAACCAATGTTGAAAGTTTAGAAAATCAATTAGTAGCAGCCAACGAACAAGTAAAAGTAGCTGTAGAGCAATTAAGTACTGCAAATGTTTATAGCGATGTAAGCGGTATTGCCGATCAGGTAAAAATACGTGTTGGCGAAACCTTTGTAGGTGCAACTCAAGCTGGTGCTCAAATTGTAATTGTAAACAAAAGCACATTAAAAGTAAAAGTAAATGTACCCGAAAATTATTTAACTCGTTTGCATAGCGGTACACCCGTTTTAATTAATATCCCCGATGCTAATAAAGTAAACATTCCTTCATCTATTTCCTTAATAAGCCAAAGTGTAGATGCTAATTCAAGAGGTTTTATGGCAGAAGCAAAAATACCTAGTGATGGTACGTTAAAGCCAAACCAAACAGCTGTAATGCGTATTAAAGATTATAGTGTAGCCAACACTGTTGTAATACCTGTAAATATGGTACAAACAGATGAAGCTGGTAAATATGTTTTTATTATGGTAAAAAGTAGTAACGGCAAAGCCACAGCACACAAAGTACCAGTAGTAATTGGCGAAGTATATGGCGATAATGTAGAAATAAAAGGCGGCTTAAAAGCAGGCGACGAATTAATTACAGAAGGTTATCAAAGTTTATACGAAGGACAGGCTATTTCTAAATAATATCACAATCTTATTATATGTCATCAATACCATCATTAAAATCAATAACAAATAAATTTAAGGAATTTGGCCTTACCAGTTGGGCTGTTGATAATAAAACCGCAATATATATCATTGCTGTACTTATCTCCTTATTTGGTTTGTATAAGTTTAATACAATGCCTAAGGAGCAGTTTCCAGATATTGTTGTGCCTACCATTTCGGTAGTTACAGTACATGTAGGTAACTCACCAAAAGATATTGAAAACCTAGTAACTAGACCAATTGAAAAACAGCTAAAAGGTATTAGCGGTGCTAAGGTTAATAAAATACAAAGTACATCACAAACTGATTATAGCCTTATTGTAGTGGAGTTTGATACAGATGTAAAAACAGAAATTGCTAAGCAAAAAGTTAAAGATGCTATAGATAAAGCAAAAACAGATTTACCTAACGATTTAACCCAGCAACCCAACGTACAAGAATTTGCCTTTAGCGAAATGCCTATCATGTTTGTAAACGTAAGTGGCGATTACGATGGCTTAAAACTTAAGTACTATGCAGATAAAATGCAAGATAAGTTTGAAGAACTTACCGAAGTTACAAGAGCAGAAATTGTAGGAGCACCCGAAAGAGAAATACAAGTAAATGTAGATCCATACAAAATGAGTTTAGCAAGAATATCTTTTATGGATATTGAAAATGCTATTAGTAGAGAAAATAGAGATATAACTGGCGGTTTGGTAGATGTAGGAAATATGAAACGTACTATTATGGTTAAAGGGCAATTTACTAGTGCCTTAAATTTACAAGATATTGTAGTACGTAGTAGTGCACAAGGGGCTACTGTTTATTTAAAAGATATAGCTCAATTAAAAGATACAGTAAAAGAAAAAGAAAGCTATGCTAGGTTAGATGGTAAAAATGTAGTTACATTAAATATTGTAAAAAGAGCTGGCGAAAATTTAATTAACTGTGCCGATAAGGTAAAAGCTGCGGTAACAGATATGCAGGCAAAAGATGAACTACCTAAAGATTTAAAAGTAGTAATTACTGGTGATCAAAGTAAGCAAACCAAAACATCGTTTAACGAATTAGTAAACACCATAATTATTGGATTTATATTAGTACTAATTATTTTAATGTTTTTTATGGGAGTTACCAATGCATTTTTTGTGGCATTAAGTGTGCCACTAAGTGTGTTTGTTGCCTTTATGTTTTTACCATTGGCTACCGCAGTAATTGGCACAACAGTTACACTAAACTTTATTGTGCTTTTTGCATTACTCTTTGGCTTGGGTATTATTGTAGATGATGCCATTGTAGTAATTGAAAATACTCACCGTATTTATAACAATGGAAAAGTACCTATTGCACGAAGTGCAAAAGAAGCTGCTGGTGAGGTTTTTATTCCAGTGTTGGCGGGTACAGCCACTACATTAGCACCGTTTTTCCCATTACTTTTTTGGAAAGGCTTAATAGGTAAGTTTATGATTTACTTACCTACTATGTTAATTTTAACATTAGCAGCATCGTTAATTGTGGCCTTTATTTTCAATCCTGTTTTTGCAGTAAGTTTTATGAAGCCAGAAGGTAAGGAGCATGATAAACCTAAGAACTACATTTTTAAAAAATGGTGGTTTTGGGGTATGATTATTATGGGTGTATTACTAAATGTATTTGGTTTTGTAGTAGGTACACAAGTAGGCAATTTAGGTACAGATGCTGCCGCAATAACAGCACAAAAATTTACCCTACATGGGTTTGGAAATTTCTTATTAATAATGGCAGGTTTAGTAATACTTAATTCGTATTTTCTAAAAGGAGTAATTTATCGCTTTCAGCATAATTCATTACCTAAGCTAATGATTAGATACGAAAAACTATTACGCTGGGTATTAAAAGGCTGGAGACCAGTTTGGATGTTTGCATCGTTGTTTGGTTTATTTGTAGTATCAATTGTATTGTTAACATTAAGGGGCAACAAATCAACCTTTTTCCCAAGTGGCGATCCTAATTTTATATATGTGTATTTAAAAATGCCAGTAGGGACTAATGCAAATTATACCGATAGTATTACCCGTATTTTAGAAAAAAGAGTAGAAAAGGTTTTGGCTAATGAGCTACCTACAAAACCCAATGGTATTGTTGAAAGTATTATCACAAACGTAGCTGTAAGTGCTAACAATCCAAGAGATAATAACAGAAGCGTACAAAGTAATTTAGGAAGAATACAAATAAGCTTTGTTGAGTATGAAAAAAGACATGGTAAGCAAACAATGCCTTTTAAAGAAGAAATTCGTAAGGTGGTACAAGGCATACCCGGTGCTAGTGTTGAAGTAGCACAAGAAGATGGTGGTCCACCAACAGATCCGCCTGTAAACATTGAAGTCACAGGCGATAATTTTGACGAAATTGCAAAAGTATCATCTCAGCTATTTGCTTATTTAGATGTTAACCCAGTTGAAGGGGTTGAAAATTTGCAAAGCAATGTTGATTTAAGCAATCCAGAAATTACCATTAATGTAGATAGAGAAAAAGCCATGATGGAAGGCTTAAGTACAGGGCAAATTGGTATGGAAATTCGTACAGCCGTTTTTGGTAAAGAAGTAAGTAAATTAAAAGAAGGAGAGGAGGAATATAAAATTCAATTACGCAGTAGCGATTTAATACGAAATAATATTACAGATTTAATGAACATGCGTATTACGTTTATGGATATGAACACTATGCGTATTAAATCCATCCCTATTAGTGCTGTGGCAAAAATAGATTACACTAATACAACAGGAGGGGTTAAACGTAAAAATGTAAAACGTACCATTCAATTACAAAGCAATGTGCTTGATCCTACTATGGTAGGGCCAATAAATGCAGAGCTACAAACTAAAGTTGACGACTTTAAAGCAAAAACAAAAATACCTGCCGATGTTAGTATTAAATTAAGTGGACAAAGTGAGCAAGAAAAAGAAACATCTTCTTTTTTAGGTATGGCTATGTTAATTGCTATGTTGCTAATATTTTTAATATTAGTGTTGCAATTTAATAGTATGAGCAAACCATTTATTGTAATGAGTGAAATTTTCTTCTCCATTATAGGCGTTTTCTTAGGCTATGCCCTTACAGGTATGACGATTGCCACCATTATGCTTGGCGTAGGTATTGTAGGCTTAGCTGGTATAGTAATTAAAAATGGTATTTTATTAATTGAATTTACAGATGAGTTACGTGGCAGAGGAATGAAAACTAGAGAAGCAGCAGTGCAAGCTGGTAAAATAAGAATTATACCAGTACTACTTACAGCAGTAGCTACCATTATGGGTTTACTACCATTAGCCGTTGGTTTTAATATAGATTTTGTTTCTTTCTTTCAAAAATTAAACCCACATATTTTCTTTGGTGGCGATAGTGTTGTGTTTTGGGGACCTTTAAGCTGGACAATTATTTTTGGTTTAATATTCTCTTTCTTTTTAACACTAATAATGGTACCAAGCATGTACATAATTGCAGAAAGATTAAGAAGACCCATGGAAAAGTTTTATGGCGGTAAATGGGTAGCCATATTCGGATTTTTAGGACCATTCTTTTTCATTTTTGTAGCTATTATGTATTTAGCAAAAAGATTAAAAGGCAAAAAAGTGTGGAATGGGCAATTGAAAAGTAGCTAATTTTTTAAGTTTAATTATAGAGTTTGGTTTAAGCCGTTTGATAGTTTATCAGACGGCTTTTTTATTTCCGTTTAAAATTAAAATAAAAAATATTTGTAAAATGTATTTTTTTGGTTTATTTTACTTTCTGGTTGAAAAATTTATTTTGCATTTTTTTGACAAAATGTAATTTGATTTTTAAGATTTACCAGCAAAACTTTACCATTTACCAAAACCAACTAACCTTAATATGCTAAAGCATATTTCCTATTATTTCCCTAATCAACTATTATTTATGAAGAAGATTTATCTTTTGTTGTTTAC